>JALYGX010000476.1 GCA_030776905.1 Cyanobacteriota bacterium
ACTTGTATCGCGTTCCAGCGGATTTGGAAGACTTGTTGCGAATTCTCGTTGCCATTCTCGGCAAATCTGATTGAATTGTTCGCCAGCACGATACCACTAAAAAGCGATCGCTTTTTAGTAATAGCCCAGTTTTCCCAGGTCATCTGAATGATGGCTGCTACTTGAATGGGATTCGGTATCGTTGCAATCATTAAGTCTCAGCTAATCTATGCTGTCATGAATTAGCAGCGATCGCTGTTAGCAAGTTCGAGGGTGTATCGGTGGGCAAAAGTCAATCTCATCAAGCTGAACGCGGCATCGCCTCTGCCGTAGGCGCAGCACTTCTTTTCGGTGCTAACCCCTCTATCTCTAAGGTCGTTCTTGATCGGGTTGAGCCTTTGATGCTGGCAGGTTTGTTTTACGTCGGTGCAGGTTTGGGATTGACTATTATCTATGTGTTCAGCAGGAGACTTACTCGCCCGTCATCCCTACAAGCAACGTCGGTGCAGGGAAAAGACTGGCTGTGGTTAGGTGCAGCCACACTCTTTGGTGGAGTTATGGCACCCGTTTTGCTGATGTTGGGTATAGCGAATAGTCCTGCCTCTTCGGCTTCCTTGCTACTTAGCTTAGAGGGAGTGTTTACGGCACTCCTGGGCTGGTTCATTTTTCGAGAACGATTTAACTGGGGAGTCGCCTTGGGAATGAGTGCAATTATTGCTGGCAGTATGGTACTTTCTTGGGCAAAATATTCTGAGTTTGGAGTATCTTGGGGTTCCCTGGCGGTAATTGGTTCTTGCTTTGCCTGGGCTTGTGATAACAACCTGACGAAGCAGATTTCCCATCGAGAGCCATTCCAAATTTCGGCGGTAAAGAGTGGTGTGGCGGGAGTAGTGAATACAGCGATCGCTTTATCTATTGGTCAGTCTTTACCGAGTCCTGCTCTGTTGGTGGTGACGGGTGCTATTGGGCTATTGAACTATGGCTTGGCATTGGTATGCTTTGTGCTAGCGCTGCGGTATATCGGAGCCGCTCGAACGGGCGCTTATTTTTCCCTGTCTCCGTTTATCGGTGCTGCGATTGCAATTTTTGTCTTGGGTGAAGGCATTACCCGTCCGCTAATTGTTGCTACAGGGTTGATGATTTTGGGGGTTGGGTTGTGTCTGAGTGAGCAACTATACGATAACTTGCAGAATACCTGGCGACGAAAAAGATGAAGTTCGGCAACACAGTCGAAACCTTACTGAGCGATCGCATTCCTCCGCCTCAGATCTTCCCGCTAAATTTTGCCCGGAGCAACTGTTTCTACCTGGGAAAAAGAAATAATAATGCTTAACAGTTCCACCCCAGATGGTTCGCTCCTCTGGGGGTTTCTTGTTGTCTGCTGTTAAGGTAGACACGAACCCCTGAGGAAGAGTTCTTTTTCTCCTCAACAAAACCATGTAAAACTAATCAAAACCAAAAAGTTTGGCTGAGGCGATCGGATGAGAAAGCTTGAGGTAATGTTGCGCTAATTGCAGGTGTAGGTTTGGAATTAGGCAACTTACAAACTAAAAGAATATATGTAATTCATACTACATAAGAAATAATTGTCTTTGGTTAATATAGAACCTTGTGCCTAAAACACGCAGACTTTTCTTGAATCAAGTTAGAGACGCTAGGAAGGCGAGGATACAAGGAAAACAAGAATATCTCTTGGCTTAACTCATATCAAGTTGCGTTCATAAGCAGTACTTTTTGTCTCCCTTGTCCTCCAAGTCTTCAAGAGTTCCTCTATCTACTATCTTTGACTGCAACTTGGTATCAGCCATCAGCCATCAGTCCTCAGAAATCAGCACTTTCACGCTAGGTAAGAATCAACCGAGTAAATAGACGAGTATGGTGACTTCTACATCAACAAAAGAGATTAAAACTTCCTATTACCTGCATCACAAGAAGCCGTTGTGGAATGCGATCGCCTTTCTCTACATTTTAGGTAGCTATGTCGGTGGAATAGCGCTATTACTGCTCTCCAATGACTTTCTTAACGCGATAGGAGTTGTGTTACTCACTCACAGCATGGTTCTCTCGGCTTACATGACTCATGAGTTCATGCACGGCACGATTTTCACCGATAGGAAATGGAATACTGTAGGCGGCAGTATTATGTTATGGCTGAACGGTGGCTGTTATGGGCGATTCCGGGATTTAGCGCAGGAACACATTGCCCACCATATTAATCGGGTGGACTTTTCTGCCTTTAACTTGCCCACTTTCATGAACAGCCTGCCATCTCCAATTCACCACGTTGTCTTAGCTTTAGAATGGCTATATTTTCCCGCCATTTCCTTCATCATCCAGTGGCGAGGAATTACGGCTCCCTTTTGGCAATCCCAACGGCAGGATGAGCGGTTACGGGTAACGCTCATTGTGATAGTGCGAGGAGTGTTATTTACTTTATTGGGGTTAGCTTCCGTCAAAGCTTTGGGTCTGTACTTCCTCAGCTTTACGGGGATGATACTCGTGCTACGCTTACTGGATGCCTTCCAACACACTTATGAAGTGTTTCCTATTGGAACACCTCTGCCGAAACGCGATCGCACCTATGAACACGCCAATACGTTTACGACGTTAATATCTCAGCGCTACTGGTGGCTAAACCTTCTGCTGTTGAATTTTGGCTACCACAATGCTCACCATGAGATTATGAAATGCCCTTGGCATAGTCTGCACGAACTAGACAGGGAATTTTCTCAAAAGGAAAAAATCCACATCTTGACTTTGCCCCAATTGATAGGCAACTATCATCGCTTTCGCGTCGAACGTATTTTCTCAGGTCAAGGTCAGGCGGCAGATGAACAAGGCAATTTACAGCTAGATAGGTTTTATGGCGCTGTTGGCGTGTCGATGCTGGTGAAGTTTTAAAGGCGGATAAGATGTGCACCTCACAAGCATTATCTTTGCACTCAGCAATGCTCAAAAATAAGCAAAGGGGATTCTCTAAACAAACTCCCCTTTTGCAACCATCACCACCTTACCGCCGACAGACACTTCTATACTGTCCTCTTGCTTGTGAGCTTTGAGCAATAACAGTGAAGGTCTACCAATTTCATATCCCTGCTCAACACCGACATCCACTGGCTTTTCCCCAAAGTAAGAATACTCCACCAGATACCCAGCTAAACAGCCATTAGCACTTCCCGTAGCGGGGTCTTCTGGGATACCTAGATACTCCGCAAATACACGGACGCTTAAATCGTTTTCTGGGGCGTACGTTTCTGGGCAAAACACCAAAATTTCTTTAGATTGAGTGTTCTCTACTACTTCAAAATACTTGTCTCTATTTACCCGAATTCGCTTCAGAGATTCGTGAGTTTTTAAGGGGACAATGATAAACGGAATACCTGTAGAAACTTCTTGGATAGGAAAGCGTAAGTCAATCTCATCGATATCTAAACTTAATACGGGTGCTAGGAGAGAAGCCTCTAAGGTTTGATGAAAGGTCGGTGGATTTTGACGCATCCATAACACCTCTCCCACATCATCCGCCTTGTCCCAAGTTACCGGAATTTGCCCTACTTTCAAATTTAAGTTTACTTTCTCAACAGGTTGGTTAATCAGTGTCTGTTGAATAATATAAGCGGTTCCTAGCGTTGGGTGACCCGCAAAGGGCAGTTCTCTTCCTGGGGTAAAAATGCGGACATCATACCCTTCATGGCGCAGCTCTGGAG
>JALYGX010000477.1 GCA_030776905.1 Cyanobacteriota bacterium
GCGTCGATCCTCTCCTTGGAGAATTTCAATACAAGCGGCAGCAACAGCCTCTGGGTCACGGTGGGGGACTTGCCAGCCCAAACGTCCATCCTGTAAAGGGTCTGCGGAGCCATCAGCATCACCAGCAAGCACGGGTTTACCGCAAGCCATTGCTTCTAAATAAACGATGCCAAAGCCTTCTTGAGAGGGCATGATGTAGGCATCAGCAAGGCGGTAGTGTTCGACAAGGTCACAAGTAGGGACAAAACCAGCAAAGACAACGCGATCGCCAACACCCAAATCTTCAGCAAGTTGTACCAGTCTAGGTCGATCGTCGCCGCGACCGATAACTAAATATTTAACATCGGGAAAAACTTTAGCGATCGCAGGTAGTGCCCGAATCGTCACATCGACACCTTTATAAATATCAGTAGGCCATAGCCGTGCGACAGTCATCAACACTTTTGCCTCCGCTAGACCATATTTGGCTACTAGCGCAGGTGATTTAGCACCAGGGGTAAACACATCCCCATCAACCACACACGGCAATATCTGCACCTTCTGGGGAGTTAGGTCATTGACAGCACAAATGCGATCGCGGCTGTAGCGGCTAATCGTCCATATTTCTGCCGCCGCCTCCAGCGCCTCATGTTCTCGCTTGGGTAACGGATACCAAACTTCCTTGCCGTAAGTCAAAACTGTATAGGGAACACCCAACCTCTCACATAGCAATCGAGTTAGTGAGGCTAGCTTAAGATGACCGCAGAAAACATGACTGGGTCGTCGCCACAATAGACATAGTAAAAGTGCTAGGGCTAGCCTCAAACGTCCTAATAAAGGATGCTGGCTTTTCAGGTAATGAAATCTGAGGGGATAAACATTCAAAGGATTTTCACATCGCCGCTCATCCCTGAGCAAAAATACGTCAGCGGTTCTGCTTTTACCCGGCTGAGGCGTTAGTGATAGATAGGCTTGCAAAACATCTTTGACGTAAGACTGAATGCCTCCTTCAGAGTTAAAAATCTCTAGAAAAATAAATACATGGTCAGATTTGCCATTGATTTTCTGACCCAAATTTGTTTTCCGTTTCAATTTAGTAATTACTTTTTCGCTATTCTAATCATTCGCCATGCCCCCATGACAGACTTGGAAAACATAGTGTTCGAGTTGTGCGGCACGGTGCGCGGCGGTGTGTTCTGCTAAAACACGGGTGCGAGCACTTTCTCCAATTGCACGGCGCTCTGTTTCCGGTATTTCCCGAAGATAGTGCAAAACCTGATCTGGAGAATTGGCAATCAGGATTTCCTTACCGATTTCCAAAATTGTCTCAATTCCCTGCCAGTAGTCACTAATGATCGGAGTGCCACAAGCGGCGGCTTCAAACAGGCGCACACTGGGGGAGTATCCAGCCCGCACCATATCCGCCCGTGTAATATTCAGTGTGAATAATTGAGAATTGTAGAACGAGCGGTGTTCTGACGGGGGCAAATGCTCAATGCGCTCAACGTTGCTCGACCATGCGATCGCATCGGGATACTGCGGTCCTGCCACGACAAAACGACCGTCTTGCCACTGACGTGCTGGTTCCAGTAAAAGGCTTTCGAGTGCAGGTTGGCGATCGTCGCTGTAAGTGCCCATGTAGCCAAGGTTCCAGGGCTGATTACATTCTTCTGGATAGTACAACTGAGGGTCAACTGAACAATACAACGCCCGTGCCCTTGGTGAACCATACTGTTGCTCAATCCGCTTCAGCGTCGAACCACCTGTGAACGATAGGTAAAGATCATAGTTTGGTATTAAGCTAGGGCAAAGATATTCTGTCTCGCCTCGTTCCAACTTGGAGAGAGTTACTGGCGTGTCGATGTCGTAAAAAGCTCGTACTCCACGCGCCGTTGCTGTTACCCACTCGCCTACAGCTACACCTTCAGGCACATAGGACCCAACCATCACAAAATCCGCGTCCCGCACTTCTTGAGTGAAGCTGTCTTTCAACTCATCAAGACTTGAGTAGAGCTTTGTATGACAATACGAGGGATTAGGAAGGTCGCGATTTGCCGCGTACCAGGGCACATCCCGTTCCAGGAACAGCACATCATGTCCTCGCGCCACCAGTTCGCGCACTAATCCTCGGTACGTTGTCGCGTGTCCGTTTCCCCAAGAGGACGTGATTGATAATCCTAAAATGACAATTTTCATTAGACTTCTTGCACACTACTTGTTGACCGCCAGTGTTGCGATCGCTTTCACTGAGATAATTTTGCTGCCGTTACTCATTGATTAGCTTGCCCTCAAATCATCTATCTGTAACTGACACTGTTGGAAAGCATAGTTAACCGCCGCAAATAACTTATCTAAATCCTGAATTGTATAAAAGGTTTTGTTTCTGGTAAAAACATCTGACTTCAGTTTGCCAAACTGCCATACTTTTCCATTAGACACAATGCCAAAACTAGTCTTTTCCGACTCGTCATTAATTCGCTGTATGGCGACCATTTCAGCTAGACACTGTCCCCATCCTTCTTCAAATTTGTCTTGCTTTGCCTCAACGACTAAAAAATATGGTTTATCAAAAACGATAGTACCGAGCGGGCTTCGTTTCGTTACCATATAATCGGGAACTCCTGATAAATCCTCATCATAAGCTAGTGACTGATGACTCCAAAGCGTTAGTTTATTTCGGTAAGACTTCCATACTTCTTTCAAAACTGGGTAAATCAAATTTTCACAAATAGCCGCTTCAGAATTATCAATAACTCCGTCCGTGAAAAGCAAATCTAATTCTTCTTTAAAAGAATCTTTAACTGGAAATTTAGTTTCAATCACATAGTTTTCATTTATATACTTAATTTGAAACTTCTTAGCAACTACACTAATACTTTTATAATTACTAAACGGCATTTTTTACCTCTTGTATTCTCCAATTGCCCAGAAAGCTGCTCAGTATAGAGGATGCAGAAAAGGCGATCGCAGTGCAACCTATGACAGCGTTTTGAATTTTCCAGCAAGTAAGGCTTCGAGTTGTGCGGCGCGGTGAGTATAAGTGTGTTTGGCAAGAACTCTTCGATAGGCAGCTTCGCCAATAGTTTTTGCCTTCTCCGGCGTCAGTTGGCGCAAGTGTTCAGCGACCTCGTGACCATCTTGAGCAACTAAAATCTCACGTCCTGGCTCCAAAAATAACTCAATCCCTTCCCAAACGTCTGTAATGATACAAGCACTCGCACCTGCTGCCTCAAACACTCTCGTTGCTGGGGAAAAACCGTAGCTTGCCATGCTCTCGCGGCTGATATTTAAGACAGCTTGTGACGTACAGTTAAAGGCATTGTGGTCGCGCGTGTAGACGTGCCCGATATAGTTGACATTGCAAGGCATTGGCTTATCGTCCCAACCGTTGCCGCCTAGGATAAATCGACTTTCTGGCAGTTGGGTCGCAGCGCGTAAGAAGAATTCTTCAACACGAGATTCTCTATCAGGTAGGCGATTTCCCAGAAAGCCAAGGTTACACTCAAATCTGGGATCTGGTGCAACGGGGTGGTGAGTTGCTGGATCGAGCGCATTGTAGATAGGTACGCACTCACGCGCCCCTAGTGCCTTGTAAGCTTTGATGACTGGTTCACCGCCGCCGTAGGTGAGGATGAAGTCGTAGCGCGGGACGAGAGGACGGAAAGAATCGGCTGGATTGTGTTGCACTCGGTTTAGGGTAGCTGGTGCGTCCACATCCCAGAAGGCGACAAGGGTATTGGGTTTTTTAAGTTCCAAAACCGCTGATTCTAGTAATTCATCGAAGACACCAACACCGCTAGCTTTTACAATCAAGTCAGCGTTGCGGGCATCTTCAAGGGCACGATATACCTCGTCTTCTCCGTCAGCTGAGTACACGACGACGTTTGCCCAGTCAGGGTTGGGAATATCGCGATGCTTTTGGCGATCATAAGCGTCTGGCTCGTAGAATGTGACGTGATATCCTAATTCGTGCAAGGCGCGGATAATACCGCGATAGTAGGTTGCCGCACCGTTCCAGTAGGCAGATACAAGGCTGGAACCAAAGAAAGCTATCTTGAGCTTTGCTGTCATGCCGTTACTACCTTTTGCTGTTGGATGCCTTCGAGTTCTGCATAGATATTGAGGAGTTCGTCCACGCGATGAGCGCAGGTGTGCCGTGTAAGGATGGTTTGGCGTCCGTGGTGTGCAATTTCTTTTCTTGTGTCCTCATTTTGCAATAGTTCGCTCAACTGGCGTTTCATCTCCTCACCTGTGCGAGCAATGAGAAAGTCTTTACCAGGTGTAAACAAGCCTTCAACATCGTCCCAAGGCGCGGATACTAAAGGAATGCCACAGGCTAAGGCTTCAAAGATGCGGATGGTGGGAATGCCGGGAAGGGCTTTAACGTAGGGGCGGCGTGGAACGTGGACGGTAAGTTTAAAGCGTGAAAATACTTGCGGTACTTCGTAGTTAGGTAGCCAACCTGCATATTCAATACCTGTAGAGGCTAAAGACGAGATCGCTTCTTGCGGATAACGTACCCCATGCACCCGTGCTTTTAATCCGAGTTCTTGCACTGGCTCAATTAGAAACTCATACAACTCAGCCGTGCGTTCGTCATCTCCCCAGTTGCCAATCCATACTAAGTCACCTTCAGATTCCACGCCGTCAATGGGATGGAAAAGGCGGGTATCTGCCGCTTCGTGCCACGTCCAAGCACGTTGCGTCCAACCTTCAGTTAGATAAATGTCGCGGATGACGTTGCCATAGGCGAGGACACCATCATAGTTTGAGAGGTCGTAGGACGCCATGCTAGAGCGATCGCTTACTGACCGATGATGCGTATCATGAAATAGTAGTCGGTATCCACCGACACTAGCACGGTGTTTTCCCACACGCTGCACCAACTCATGAGCATTCCACTCGTGGACAATCACCAAGTCAGCATTATCCAGCGCTTCGTTGAGGTCGAGTGTTTTTAAGTCATATGGCGTACTCTCAAGACCAGGATATGCTGCTTTAAATTTTTCAATCGGCTCATTGCCGTGTTCTGCTAAGAGATTTTCCAGACTCCAACCATCTTTTGGTTCGTACACACAAACATCATGTCCACGAGAGCGCAATTCACTCGCTACACCTCTCAAGAAGTGTGCATTCCCGT
>JALYGX010000478.1 GCA_030776905.1 Cyanobacteriota bacterium
AGCAGTGGTAGCGGCAGCACCGATAGTAGTTCCAGTAGCGGTAGGTGCGGCAGTTGTTGGTGGTGGATACTTGCTCTGGCAACAGTCGTCACAAGCATCTGCTCCCAAATAGGCACAGGTCAGCAATTAAGCTTGGCAGACATAGTTACCGTCACTTAGCTCTTGCAGCCCTCCAGTCAGGGAGGGTTTTTTGCTGTTCCAAAAACTGCTCTATCTCAGCTAGGGCAAATAGGTACCCTCAAGTTACCCTCAGGTTACCCCTAAAATACTTTTGTACAGCTAGTAGCCTGCTGCTTACTGAGTTGTCTTAGGTGATGCGAGAGATTGCCAAGAAAATTTCAGCAATTGCTACGAGGTCGATACCGTGAACTGAAGTCTAGGCTGAGAGCAGTCTAGGCGACCCAAGAGGCAAAAAGTAATGGCAGAAAATTCAGCAGAGAGTGTCGTGTTCATTGCTGGTGGCGCTACTGCTGGCGCTAGTGTATCTGCCACAGTCGGAGGAATGGGATTAGCTGGAGGATTTGGAGCTGTTGGTATTGGTATGGCTCCAGTCACAGTTGCTGGAGCAGTTGCGGGTGCTGCTGCTTATGGAGCTTTTAGAGCGATCGCAGATGGAGATTCGGCAGCTTTTGGTGCGATCGGCATTGGTGCTTTAGGTGGTGCTGGTGTGTCTGCAACAGTTGGCGGGATGGGATTAGCCGGAGGGTTTGGAGCCGTTGGCATCGGTATGGGTACAATGGCAGCGGCTGGCGGTGTGGTTGGACTCGGTGTTTATGGCTTGTATCAGGCTTTCAAACAAGAGCCAGGGCAACGAATGGCAGGTGCCATAGATGTCTTTGGGCGAATGGAAAGCAAAGTGCTGGAAACGGAAGCCTATACCCAGGCACTTCTAGAGCTAGAAATGGAAGCACTAGAGAGGAAGTTATTAGGTAATGCTGTAGAACAAAAATTTACTGCTCTGGAAATGGAGCAGGAACTACAGGCGTTGAAGGCTCAAATACCAACACCAGGAAGAGATGTTACAGCTCATGCCTTTACACCATCAGAAAGCCAATTTACTAATCCTGAAATTGAAGCAGAAATTCTTGCCATTGAGGTTCAACTGCCTCAAACCTGGAAATGCATAAAAGTTCTCCAAGGACACAAAGGTTCCGTTAATACCATTGCTATTAGCGCTGATGGACAGACGTTTGCCAGCGGAAGTCAGGATAGAACCGTTAGTTTGTGGAATCTGAAAACAGGAAAACGCACATTCACCTTCTTTGGGCAGACGGGGGAAGTTCATACCGTCGCCATTAGTCCTGATGGGAAAATGCTTGTTGCTGGTGGCTTCGATAACAAAATCACCAGTTGGCAGTTAGATACTAAAGCACTGCTGCGCCCCTTCTTTTATCTAAATTCCCCCTACAGTCATTTCGGCTTTGTTTCCTGTCTTGCCTTCAGCCAGGATAGCAAAATTCTTGCTAGTGCTAGTGGCGATAAAACCATCAGACTGTGGGGTGGATACACGCACGAGATAAAACGCACACTGAATGGACATTCAGACACAGTTTGGTCTGTTGCTATCACTCCGGATGGTCAAACTCTTGTTAGTGGTAGCGCTGACAAAACCATCAGGCTTTGGTCTTTGTGTAGTTCAGAACAACCCCGCATTCTCTCTGGACATTCTAATTGGGTAACTTCTGTTGCTATTAGTCCTGACGGCAATACGCTAGCTAGTGGTAGTACAGACGGCACTATTAAATTGTGGAATCTCCACACTGGAGAACTAGTCCGCACAATGGATGGACAATCAACTGGGATATTTTCCGTTGCCATTAGTCCCGATGGACAAACCCTTGCTAGCGGCAGCATCAAAGCGGTCAAACTTTGGAATATACACACTGGCAAACTAATTCAAACCCTGCCTGGGCGCAGTCCTGTTGCCTTCAGTGCTGACGGACAAACTTTGGTGACTGGTAGTAACGGCGGCACTATTAAGATTTGGCATCAAAGGCTTGGCAGTGAAGAGTCCACACTTGACTCAGTGGTGTCCGGGGAATGGTGGCAAGTCTTGGGTGTGGATAGAGACGAGAATCCTATTGAGGTTAAGCTTGCTTACCGTCGATTAGCAAGGCTGTATCACCCTGATATCAATCGTTGTGCTAGTGCAATAGCCAAGATGCAGGCAATCAATAAGGCTTATGAGGAGTTCCTCAAGGAATTCAGCAAAGCTTGGTTGTAGTAGCTTAAGTGCTGCGATCCTCTGGAAAAGTAAGCAAAAGGTCGTTGATTACGTTTCTAGAATCCTCAGCACTGCTCAGTAATACCGATGAACGATTCCATCAAGTTGCAGTACTCCTGTTTACTGATCATTTGATTGCCGCACAACTCCGAGAGACAGCGATTAAGAGCGTCAAACGTGCTTTCTGTATCAATCCAACGCTTCCCTTCAACTAGTGCCTGTTCTGCTGTGGAGTAGTCTTCATAAGACTTAAGCACTTCTCCAAAGGGGAGAACGATTTGCCACTTCCAGCGATCGCTTTTGGGTAAAGCGGAAATTTGCAATCCGTAATAGTCGTGACGCATCTACCACCTTCGGTAAATTTTTGTAAAGTTTTTATAATTTTATCTTAATCCTGAACAAGAGTGATTCAACGTCCCAAGATACCTTGCTGCCGAGTTTGTGAGGAGCTTTGGCTAGACGCGGAAAATATCCTAGTTACTGTCAAGGGTTACATGGCAAGCGGGGGTGGCACTTTCTCCCAGGCTTTAACGTCACCACGTCCGACCATAATCTTCAGAGACTCAACTCTGATAGAGTCAAAAACAGTAAAGTTTAGTGAAAAACTTCAACACCTTAGGAAAAGAGTGGCAAGCCTATGTTATCTAGAAAATTCTCTATACGACGCCTGTTTGGTGCGGTAGCCGTTACCAGTTGTATCCTCACTGGTGTTGCAAGCCAAAGCTGGGCACAGAGTAACTCCGGATTGACCCTGTTTAGTGGTATAGCTCGTGAAAATCAATTGAGCTACTATCTAGACTTTGGGGGTCGCCCCAACCAGTGGGATCGTTACCGCTTCAGGATTCCCGCTAAGAAAATGGAATTAGGAGTCGCCCAGTTTGCGATTTCTTATCCAGACTATTTTGACGGCAAGTTTAACCCAAACAAGATAGAGGTACGGGTCAAGGACAAATCAGTAAAGTTGTCTGAGGTGAAATGGGACAAAGAAAATCACATCATTCAGATTTACTTAGAAGAACCCATTAGTGCTGGGAATAAAGTCGAGCTAGTGTTCAATGATGTGAAGAACCCACCGTTTGGTGGGATTTACTACTTCAACTGCCAAATTTTGACTCCTGGTGACATTCCTCTACCCCGTTACCTGGGTACGTGGCAGTTAAGTATTGGAGGTTAGCGATCGCCTTATCCATCTTTCTCGTCTGAAGTGATATTCGGTCATCATTTTTAGGCGTTAAAGAGGCACTCGCACCCAGTTGAAGTGCTAATGTAATAGACTGTGACTCTTTTACAAAGCCCCAAATCGCTTTTATTTGAAGTAATCGACCATGACTCAACGCACTCTAGGTGGCACTAGCCGCAAACGAAAAAGAACATCTGGTTTTCGCGCACGGATGCGCACCAAAAACGGTCAATGTGTAATTAAAGCTCGTAGAAGCAAAGGCCGTCATCGCCTCGCTGTTTAGTTTTAGTTACTGTCGATGAGTGGCAAGCCATTAGAGAGTATTGCTCGGTTATGCCCTAGTTACTGGAGTTTCTCGTGAGCTTGCCCCACCCCAATAGACTTAAGCACTGGCGAAGTTTTCAGGCAATTTATCAAAAAGGAATTCGTCGCTCTGGGCGTTATTTGACATTGCGGGGCTTGCCGCAGCATACCAATAAGCTGGATGCCCCAAACCAAGGGATGTCACCCCCCATAGAGGAGGTCAACTCTCCCACTCAAATCGGTATCTCCATCAGCCAAAAAGTTAGCAAAAAGGCGGTGGTTCGCAATCGAATTAAGCGGCAGATTCGGGCAATTTTTTGCCAGTTATTGCCTAGACTATCACCGGGCTGGCAATTAGTCGTGGTGGTACGACCCGGAGCGCAAGAGTGCGAGTATGCGCAATTTTTGCGAGAATTAGAGCAGTTATTGGTAGAAGCAGAGGTACTAAATGGGCATTAAAGAGGAAGCATTCTACGAAGGCGGTCCACACAAAGGGGATTTGATTATTAATATTTTGATAGGGTTAACCGTGATCGGCTTGCCCTTAACCGTTGGAGCGATCGCGCGATCGCTTTGGTTGCGCTATCGCATTACGGACCGCCGCGTCTCGGTAACCGGGGGATGGCAAGGACGCGATCGCACCGATGTGATTTATTCAGAAATTGTCAAAATCGTCAAAGTTCCCCGTGGTCTTGGTAGTTGGGGAGACATCGTCGTTACCATGAGAGATGGTAGCCGCCTAGAACTGCGCTCACTGCCCCGATTTCGTGAAATCTATGACTTTATTGCCGAAAAAGTAGCCGCGAAAACTGGCAAAACAATCGATGCTGTGAAAGCGTAAGGTGACAGGCTATATCCAGCCACCCTATCGGTAAAAATTGCCAGAACAACAATCCACTCGCCAAAAGCCACCCACTGCTGCCACCAGACAAGGCACTACAAAGGCTATAGAGTGCGGGCAATCTGGCTGGCTATGCCGGAAAACCCGCCTCGCATTTGGACAAAGACTTAGATAAATTAGATTCAGAAAACTTTACAGCGCCTAGGTTGACTTCATACGAATGGACTTTGGTATCGCGTTTCTTTCCAACAACGTCATGCTGCCAATCCTGGATTTCTTCTACGGGATTGTGCCGAGTTATGGTCTCGCCATCGTGGCGCTGACTCTTGTGATTCGCTTCGCCTTGTTTCCCCTAAACGCTGGCTCCATTCGCAATATGAGGCGTATGCGAATCACCCAACCGCTGATGAAAAAGCGGCAAGAAGAAATTCAGAAGCTTTACAAAGATGACCCGGCTAAACAGCAAGAGGAAGTGAGCAAGCTCTTCAAAGAGTTTGGCAATCCGCTGGCTGGATGTTTCCCAGTACTGTTGCAAATGCCAGTTCTGTTTGCCCTGTTTGCTACCTTGCGGGGTTCGCCGTTTTCTGACGTTAACTACCCCATCACCCTGCAAATCCTTCCCAGAGAGCAAATGGAGCTAATTCAGCCCCAAGCTTTTGTTACAAAACCCCAAAACATTTACATTGCCGATGGCGTTCACGCACCTGTTGCCGCTTTGCTGCCGGGAGGCAATCGCTTAGTAGTTGGAGAAAAGACAAAAGTAGAGTTTCAAACCGTTGAGGGCAAACCTCTTCAGAAATTGCTGGCTGAGTATCCAGAAACGGAAATTAATCCCCACTGGCAAATTACCAAAGGTGAAGAGCGGGTTAAGTTTAACGAGGATGGAACGATTGAAGCCCTAGAGCCTGGGGACGTAACGCTTCAGGGCACGATTCCGGGACTCGCGGCAAATAGAGGATTCCTATTTATCGATGCCCTAGGACGGGTGGGTGCCTTTGACGAAGACGGAACCATCCACTGGGATGTGGTCGGTATGATTCTTGCCTTTGGTGTCAGTTTGTATGTCAACCAGCTTCTTTCCGGGCAGAATACAAGCGATGCCCCTCCCCAGCAACAAACGGTTAACAAGATTACACCCGTCTTGTTTTCGGGAATGTTTCTCTTCTTCCCACTGCCGGCTGGGGTGTTGATGTATATGCTGATTGCCAATATTTTTCAGACGGTTCAAACCTTCATTTTGATGCGAGAACCCTTGCCGGAAAACATCCAAAATATGATGGAGCAGCAAGAAAAAGAGGTAAAGTCTGGGGAAACAAGAGAAGCGCTACCGTTTGAACGACGTTCCAAGAAAAAGGCTTCGAGTTAATGATGAGCGATCGGCAAATGCAGCGGGGTCAGCAGTGGCTTGAACAACTCTTGCAGTTATCAAGATTGCCTGCCGTTGTGCAGGCAACTGACGAGGCTACCCCCCAAGACGATAGACCAAGCTACTGGTTGACAATTGAGCGCACAAACCTGACAGCGGAACAAATTCAAATATTGATTGGTCCGGAAGGCGCAGCACTCGATGCTATCCAGTATCTGGCTAATTCAATTCTGAATCTGGGTCAGGACGAACAGGAGCAAGCGGCGTACACTATTGAACTCGATGGTTACCGCCGTCAGCGTCAAGAGGAACTACTAGCACTGGCTACTAACGCCGCACAGCGAGTCCGGGAAACAGGGGAAGAATTTGAAATGAAATCTTTGTCTTCCGCAGAACGGCGTCAAGTTCATACTTTTTTGAAAGAGTGCGAAGATTTAGAGACTCAGAGTCGAGGGCAAGAGCCAGATCGCCGTCTTGTTGTGCGTCGGCGCTAAAGAAAGATTGAGAGGCAAGTTAGCGATGGGCTTGTCGCGATCGCGCCGCAAAAATTAAGAAACGTCTTTCGCAGCTTGCTGTGGATCGTTAGGAAGAGAGGATAAGTATTATGGAGGCAATTCATATTCCTGGGCTGCTCAAACGACCAGAGCAGACCGAGGTCATTGAAGTTAATGAGTTCCTGCCGGATTTGGAAACGCTGACTCCGGTGCGCGGACGGCTACAAGTAACGCATCAAGGAAATTACCTGGAGGTTTCTGCTCAAACGGAAACGATTATGACCTTGACTTGCGATCGATGCTTGCAACAGTACAACCACCGTTTAACTGTTGAGGCGTCGGAACTGGTATGGTTAGACGAGCTAGCGGACCAACCCGACAACGGACCTTTAGAGCGGGAAACTTCCTTGGAAGATTTGATAGAATCGCTACCACCGCACGGTTATTTTCAGCCAGATGCTTGGCTGTACGAGCAACTTTGTCTAGCAATACCTCCACGAAAACTATGCGACCAGGACTGTCCAGGAATTCCAGTTAGCGATAACGGTAGTTCTGCACCAACAGATCGGCGTTGGAATGCTCTGGAAGCCCTCAAACGACAACTTCCAGGATAGTTCGTTAAAGAAGGATGCATCAGTTATGAAAAACAACAACGGGGTTTTCTGAATTTTTAAGTTCTAATTCCTCTACCCCTGTATGCTATGAGTTTCAACGATGAGTTTGAGCTACTCCTACGTGCCCGCTACCCTCTAATTTATATTCCAACTCCGGAAGAGGAGCGAGTGGAAGCGGCGATCGCACAATCGGCTAAACGATTGGGCGA
>JALYGX010000479.1 GCA_030776905.1 Cyanobacteriota bacterium
GGAATTTTCTTAAAGAATTTGCAGGGGCAATATATCCTACTCAATCCCTATTGGCTTAGTACAATGGGTTTGAGCCAAGAGCAGGCGCTTGGGAAAACGGACTATGACTTGTTTGTGCCAGAAATAGCCAACAAAATCGCCGCTCGCGATCGCGCCACTTTAGACGCTGGCAGAGCTGCAACCTATGAGGAGGTTATCCCAAATCCTGGCAAAACACGCACCTACATCACTAAAAGGTTTCCTTTATACGACGCGGTAGGCAATCCTTATGCGGTTTGCGGTATTTCGACTGATATTAGCGATCGCAAACGCATGGAAGAGGAACTCCGCCAGAGTGAAGAACGCTTCTCCAAAGCATTTCGTGTCAATCCGGCTGCAACTACCATTACAACCCTAGCAGAGGGACGCTATATCGATGTCAACGACAGTTTTCTCAGACTCTCAGGCTTTCAGCGAGAGGAAGTCGTTGGGAAAACGAGTATCGAGTTGGGGATATGGGTTCGAGACCGTTCTCAAGTTATGGGACAGGTCATACAACAGCTTCAACACCAGCCTATCTACGAGCTAGAAGTTAAATATCGCAACAAGTCCGGTGAAATTCGAGATGGGATCACTTCGGTTGAGTTGATTGACTTAAATGGTGAACTGTGTATACTAGGTCAACTTTATGACGTGACAGACCGTAAGCGAGCAGAGGCGGCGCTGCAATATCGGGTCGATTTTGAGGCACTCTTAACCAGTATTTCGACTCAATTCATTAACCTGAAAGCAACAGAAATCGATTTAGGTATTAACCAGGCTTTGCAGCAGATTGGAGAGTTTGCTCAGGTCGATCGTGCCTTAATCTTTCTGATTTCTAACGAACGATTTTTTAATACTCATCAATGGTTTGCTGATGGAATTGCACCACTTGTCTACCCTCCACAAGGGCTAGCGTTAGAAGGGGTTTCCTGGACGATAGAACAACTGCGTCAGTTTAAGACTATTCATGCTGCTTCTGTGGCAGACTTGCCAGAACCTAGAAAGTCGATAAGCCAATCCTTTGGTGTGAAGTCATATGTTGCTGTGCCTATTGCCTATGAGGGTTGCTTAATTGGTAGCTTGAGCTTTAATTCGATCCAGACAACCAAAACCTGGTCTTCTGAGGATATTATCCTCTTGAGGGCTTTGGCAGATATTTTTGCCAGTGCCTTGATGCGAAAGCGTTCAGAAGAGGCATGGCGCGAGAGTGAAGAACGCTTCCGGCAGCTAGCAGAAAATGTCGATGCCGTACTTTGGGTATCATCGCTCGATGAGCAAAAGTCACTTTATATTAGCCCTGCTTACGAAAAGATTTGGGGGCGTTCAGTTCAAGGTTACTATGAGGGAGATTTTCAAGATTGGCTCAATACCGTTTACCCAGATGATCGTGCTCAGGTAACGGTGTGTACGGAACGACAAAATCGGGGCGAACGAGTTGAGCAAGTTTATCGCATTATCAAGCCAGACGGTTCTATTCGCTGGATTCGCGATCGCGCTTTCCCGGTTCACGATCCTCAAGGACGGTTTTATCGCGTCGCTGGAGTAGCTGAAGACATTACCGATCGCAAACTTGCAGAGGATGCGCTTTTAGAATCGCAAGCTAAGCTTAATGCGATTTTAGACAGTGCGATCGCTGTCATCATTCGGTTCCGGGTATTTGCCAATCGAGATTGGAACTATGAATTTTTCTCCTCTGCTGCACAGATGCTCTATGGGTATACCCCCGAAGAACTAATAGCTGCCAAAAATCTCTGGATTTCACGAGTGCTACCGGAGGATTTAGAGAACGTCATTCTGCCAAAGTATGAAGACATCTTTGCTGAACGCACGGCTCAACTAGAATACCGATTCAGGCACAAAGACGGAACGTTGCGCTGGTTTTCCATGACGATGCTTTCTCAACGAGATGAGGCAACCAATAGCTGGGTTGTCACTAGCGTTAACACTGATATTAGCGATGCCAAAGCGGCGGCGGCGCTACGCAAGCAAGCAGAGGAGCGACTCGAAGCTTCATTACAGGAAAAAGAAGCACTGCTTAAAGAAGTGCATCATCGGGTGAAAAACAATTTGCAAGTCGTCTCTAGCCTGCTCGATCTGCAATCACAGCGTATTCAGGAACCACAGATTTTAGAGATGTTCCGGGAAAGCCAGAACCGTGTAAGGTCAATGGCACTTATCCACGAGAAACTGTATCAATCAGAAAGTCTATCTAAGGTGAACTTAGCTGACTATATTGAGAGCTTGGTGATGTATCTGATTCAAACCTATGCCATCAACCCAGATAGAATTACCTTGCATCTCAATCTTGAACCCGTAGCGCTCAACCTCGATAGTGCCATTCCCTGTGGTTTAATTCTCAATGAACTGGTTTCTAATGCCCTAAAATATGCTTTTCCAGGAGATAGGGGAGGAACCATTTGGATCAACCTACGCTGTTTGCGCTTTGATATCCCCCATGAGGCAAGCGATGCATTTGAACTGGTCGTTGGCAATGATGGGGTAAAATTACCCGAATTCCCAAACTTCTGCAGTACAAAATCTCTAGGATTTCAGTTAGTCAATGTCTTGATTCAACAACTTCATGGGCAGATGGAAGTGAGTCAGAGTCAAGGTACAGAATTTAAGCTTCGCTGCTTAGATCCATGACTTGCCGTATATCTATACAAATACCCCTACCCTCGCTAACTAAGCAATTCGTTACAGTGTCTTTTAGATAAGTGATTACATGAGAGAGCAAAAATGACGACGGCAACTGCCACAGCTACCCAGCTACCCCCCTTAATTCCTCGCGAAACACTCTTCGGGAACCCAGAACGCACTCGTCCACAACTCTCGCCCGATGGGAAGTACTTGGCATACATCGCCCCAGACGAAAAAAACGTCTTACAGGTATGGCTGCGGACTGTCGGACAAGACGATAATCGCAAGCTGACAGACGATCAAAAGCGCGGTATCCGGATGTACTTCTGGACTTATAACGCCGAACAACTCATTTATCAGCAAGACTCAGATGGTGATGAGAACTTCCACCTTTATTCGGTGAATATTCAGTCGGATATCGTCCGCGACTTGACCCCCTTCCAAGGTGTGAAAGCACAGGTGATAGACCTTGACCCTGAATTCCCAAATGAAGTATTAGTCGGGTTGAACCTGAAAGACCGCCAAAAGTTCGACGTTTACCGTATCAACATCAACAACGGTGCAGTGGAGTTTGACACCGAGAACCCCGGCAATATAGTGAGCTGGACTGCCGATGCCAAGTTCCAAGTGCGGGCAGCGACAGCCGCCACACCGGACGGCGGTTACGAGCTGTTAGTTCGAGAAACGGCAGATAATTCCTGGGAGACAATCCGTCACTGGGGTCCAGACGAGTCAGGTGGGGCAGTTGGCTTCAGTGCCGATAACCAAACGCTGTATATGATTGGCTCTCATGATGCTAATGCCCAGCGTTTGATTGCCCTTGACCTGACCACTCGCCAAGAAACCGTGATTGCAGAGGATGAGCAATACGATGTTGGCGGTATCATGATTCACCCGACGACACGAGTCATCCAAGCCGTTTCCTTCTATAAAGACAAAGTGCAGTGGCAGATACTTGACCAAAGTATTGCTGCCGATTTTGAAGCGTTAGGGCAAGTGCGTGACGCTGAGTTTGGTGTGAGCAGCCGCAATCTGGCTGACGATACTTGGCTAGTTGCCTACACGACAGACGATGGTCCCGTTTACTACTACACCTACGATCGCCAATCCAAGTCCAGCACGTTACTCTTTAGCAACCAACCCGAACTCGAAGAGTTGGCGCTGGCGTCCATGCAGCCGATTTCTTTTGAGGCACGAGACGGGTTGACTATCCACGGCTACCTCACGACACCAGTAGGGGTAGAACCAAAAAACTTACCCACGGTACTGCTTGTTCATGGGGGGCCTTGGGCACGGGATACTTGGGGCTATAGCCCCATTGTGCAATGGTTGGCTAACCGAGGCTATGGCGTCCTGCAAGTGAACTTCCGGGGTTCTACTGGCTACGGCAAAGCGTTCATCAATGCTGGAAATCGTCAGTGGGCAGCTACAATGCACGACGATTTGATTGATGCAGTTAATTGGTTGATCAAACAAGGCATTGCTGACCCAGAGAAGGTAGCAATTATGGGAGGTTCCTACGGGGGTTATGCAACTTTAGTGGGATTGACGTTCACGCCGGAAGTTTTTGCGGCGGGTGTGGACATCGTTGGGCCAAGTAATTTAGTCACGCTGATGAAGAGTATCCCTCCCTACTGGGCACCTCTACTAGCTAATATGTACCACCGCGTGGGGAATTTGGAAACGGAAGAGGAGTTTTTAAAAGAGCGATCGCCTTTATTTTTCGTTGACCGCATCCAGAAGCCTCTACTAATTGGGCAGGGTGCTAATGACCCACGAGTGAAGGAGGCAGAAAGCGAACAAATTGTCGCCGCGATGAAGCAGGCGGGTAAGCCCGTAGAATACGTCCTTTATACCGACGAAGGGCATGGTTTCGCTCGTCCAGAAAACCGACTCCACTTTTTTGCGATCGCAGAAGAATTTCTCGCCAAATACCTGGGCGGGCGCTCTGAACCAGTCGGAGACATTCAGGGACATTCGGGAGTTGTAAAATAAGCCTTTCCCTGTCATCGTTTGAACGAACAACGGGTGTATCTCAAAAAACTGGGTTTGCGGAAGGCTATTGGTAGTAGTCGCTGGCTCCACCCTCTCCTACTTTTGGTTTGGATTGTGGTTGGGGCTGGCTTGCGCTTGACGCACCTCACTGCCAAAGCTCCTTGGGCTGATGACTTTTCCACAATGATTTTCAGCTTGGGTCACAGTTTTCAAACGGTGCCCTTAGACCGAGCGATCGGGCTTGATGTCCTTCTGCAACCCCTGCAACCCAACCCGTCGGCATTCCCAAAGGCGTCTAAATCCCACTACTACACTTCAGGAAACTGTTGCTGGGCTACCCCGACCTCTAGATGTATGGCTTGTAAATTTTCACGCAGCTATTGAGTTACAGCAACAAAACTGTTTTGCTGATTCCCCATCTTTGCCAAAGTTGGATAGCTATCGGTATCGCCTTTATCACTGTCCTGCACTTCATTGAGAGGGTGTAGGGGATTGGCAGTTAATATTCAAGTCCCTACAACAGCGATATCTCCACTACATTGCCGACGAGTATAACAAGCGAGCGAGCGATTCTGGCAAAATAGCGCCACTATGCTGGACATCCTCAAAGTCAACCCCATTCAACTTTACCTCCCTTAGATCTACCTCCCTCAGATCTACCTTTTTCAAAATCGTCCAGCTTAGGTTTGCCTGCTCTAATGATGCTCTCGCCAAATTTGCTCCCGTTAAGTCTGCTCCTTTCAAATTGACACGATGCAGCTGTGCATCGCTCAAATCTGCCGCAATTAAGTTAGCGCCTTCTAAATTAGCGCCGGTCAATTTTGCTTCTCTCAGGTTCACTCCCTCTAAATCAACGCCACCCAGGTCTAACTCCTTCAAAAAAGCTTTACTCAAGTTCACACCATTTAAAGAAGCGCCATACAGTTTCGCACCACTCAGTCTCGCTTCGGATAAATTAGCCCAGTTGAAGTTGACACCGCTCAGGTTGGCATCTCGCAGATTAATCCTTTGTAAATTAGCTCCGCACAGATTTGCCCCCCACAGGTTGGCGCGTCTCATGTTCGTGCCAGTAAGATTTGCACCGCTTAGTTTAGCTCCCGGTAGTTTTGACTTAACCAAAAAAGCTCCACTCAAATTTGCTTTAGTCAGCTCTGTTTCTACCAGTTTGGCTTCGTTCATTTTGGCAAAACTTAGATTTGCCCAATTCATCTGAGCGCCACTCAGGTCTGACTTAATTAAAAACGCTCGACTAAAATTTACACCTCTGAGGTTAGCGCCTGTAAGATTAACTCCGATTAGAGTAACTCTCCTTAAGTCTGCGCCACTCAGGTCCACTCCCGCAAAATCTCGGTTTCCTTGCTCATATAGCCTGAGAAGATGTCTCACTTCCATAGCTTAGGCGCTCCAATCAGTAGTCGTTTACTATTACTTGTCAAAATACTTTTGTTACTCAACTTTAATCAGCTTGTTGATTATCATTTATTAATATTTTTTTACTTTTTTAAAAATCAAGTTTAGCTCCTTAAAGGCTTCTTTTAAGGATGACTAATAATTTGGCAAATAGGCTTTTCGATCTTATCAATTTAGATCGGCCTCTTGTAAAGATGTAATGAATATTTTCTAAACTTAAATTAAGTTTTCGGCTAACGGTAGAAACTCCCACCCCAGAAACTAAATTACTTGTTCCAATCAAGACCAGCGTCAGATACAGATATAGACTATCCTCTCATCGGAGTATAGTCACCCGTAGGTAAAACTCTTTTCTAAAAACTTAGCAAGCTGTTGACTACTGTCAACTCGGTGGTTGAGCTGGTAATAGAGAGTAGACCTGACCATCAATCAAAAGTCGAGTAATTCCTTTGGCTTGTAAATGGGAGCAAGTCTTCTGAAGCATCCGCCCATCAGGAACTTTTATGACTCGTTGGGAACGATTAGAAAAACGACGTGCCACCCTGTGATTGTCAAATACCGGCAGCGTTTTTTCTTGAACCTCTTCAATTGGAATTCTACCTAAGTCGCCAAACTCCTTAAGAGGTCTGGCAATCAGCTCGGCAGCGCGGTCTACAACCAGATAGCATGTCTTGGGCAGGGAGGCTTCAGACAGGGGTAGAACTTGAACCTTAGCACCCGTTTCGGCACGAGTGGTTTTTATCGGACCTTGACTCTCCGTGTCTAGCGTATCATCATCCCAGTCATCATCATCTAAATCATCATCCTCATCATCTAAATCATCATCCTCATCATCCAAATCCATTAAATCTTCATCCAGCAACTCCTCTAAGCTGCTAGTTTCTGACGGCTCAAGCTGATCAAATCGCTCATCTAGCTCATCAGAGTTGCTTTCCTGAACGAGGGGAGTGATGTCGAGCTGCAACTCAGTCTGTACCGCTTGTTCCTCAGCCACAGGTTCGGCTGTGACTGTGGAACGACGCCGTCGACATCGTTGTTCGGGTGACGTTGAGACTGATGGTTCAGAGTCAACTTCTACGGGTTGATTGATGGTTTGAATATCAGATGCTGATTCCGTCTCGGACTCTACGGGAGGAGATTCAATGCTCTCGACAATGGGAGAGAACGGGTGGCTTGAGGTACGATTCGAGCGCTTTTGCTGAATAAGCGCCTCGTACTCAGACTCCATCAAACTACTTTTAAGAATGCGGCTAATGGTCGAGTTACTTACGCCATAGCGGCTCGCCAGGGTTGAGGTTGTCTCTTCCAGGTGTCGATACAGGCTCAATATATCATTCTTGTCAGCATCAGACAGTTTTCTTGGACTCATTGCTTACCTTAAGCCCGCTTCCGCCCACCACGGCGCGAGCGGATTGATACGTCATATTCTAGGGCAGCTCCAATGGCAAACAGTACACCACTGAAGACATAAAAGACCTCTAACAGCCCTCCACTTTCGTATTGTACCTCGACAGCCGCTGCATACTTAGTCCACATATCGGCAATATAGAGAGCAAACGTTGCCGCCGCAATCATCCGCCAAGACTGAGCAAAACGTCCGCCCCAGAATGCTAGTAAGAGAGTTGAGGCAATAATCAGGAGAAAGACATCGCCAATGATGTAGGTGAGATTCACGGGTGTAGCCAATGGGCTAAGTGTATTTTCCAGGGCGAGCGTCCAAGCAGGTACTTCCTTTTGGTTGCTCTCATCTGTATCAGATGCCGTGGCTTCATCAGACGAACTGCCTTTTACGGCAGGTGCTTTAAGGGCAGCAGAAGCTTTTGACGCGGCTCCTGATGTGGCTTTTTCCGTCTTAGTCGGTACGGCAGCAACATCAGTTTTCTGTGTAGTGTCAGATGTTTTAATGGAAAGCAAGACGGCTAGGGCAATCCCCACTACAGCAATCACGGCTACGGTTGCCCATTGCCAAGTCTCTAAATTTAAGCGCCTAGGCAGAACGGCTAACACCATGCCCCAGCCAACACATAGATAGACAATCAGGTAAAAGAAATCAGCCGGTGACACATCCGGATCTAGACCCCAAAACAACTCCCACCAGCCAAATAGCAAACCCGCAAGAAAATAGGAAGTCATTCCCAGACCAATTCCTAGCCAGACATTACGTCCACTGGCAATCTGAGGGCTACGCCAATTTCTGTAACAAAGTAAAGCCGCTACTAAAAAGGGAAATAATTCTAGAAGATAGGTGCCAATCATGTACCAAAGCGGACGCTCTTGTCCAGGCGCATTAGCACTAAACAGTAGAAAAAATAATAGCGATAGCACCGCCCAGGCAATTCCCGCATAGACGATATTCTGACCCGTTAAAAGGGATGGAGTCCCCGATGACTTTTCTACAGAGCTGCTCATAAGACTTCCAAGAGATTAGTAATAAGGGAAATTACAAAAAGCCGAGGTTATAAAAATTAATGGTTGACCAACCCGCCAAAGCCTCTGCGTATCCAGCAACGGCACATTTATTTAACCGTTCTTCTAGATTATCGCCAAAGTTTACCCAAGGCAGATGATTGAAGCCACTCAATAAACTGAGTTCGCTCACTAGCTGGCATATCTTGCAATATATCGCTTACTCCTTCGGCAAAGTTAGTATTGCCAAAATATTCTTTACCAAGGCGATGAAGTTCCTGCAATAGAGTGATGAGATGGTGTTCTTCCCAGGGCGGAACTTGTAAGGTAGTCAAGGGGTCAATTGTCAGCAAGTGGTTTACAGCTTCCGGCTTATCAGCCTGAGGAAATTGCCACTGCCGAAAGATATTTGTGATGTCTTTCTGGAATAGCCCAGCTTGTCTGGCTCCCAAGAGGTCTTCAATATCGATATAAACTGTTTGCAGCAGTAAAAGACAGGCTTGAGTGTAGGGGCCGACTTTTACGTCAGGACCAACCTCAGTCCCAAGCTGCTCTAAACGAATTTTTCCCCAAACGCTGTAGCGGTCGGGTTCTTCTAGCAGGACACAGACTTTGCCGCGATGATCTGTGAGGTCTCGCCAGAAGGCTTTGGCTTCTTCTGCTTGTTTAGCACCAAATACACTAATCAAGCGAAAGGTTTGCCCCTGATAAGTGAGAATCGGGATTTGTTGCTCTCGCTTTGGGTGTTGAATGCTGGAGATTTCAACATCCTGCCTTTTCAGAATAAACATGACACTGGCAAATGACTCGTGACCGGGCCTGGGGATGCTGTGGGAAGTGCTGTAATCAACATCCGCATCCACCTCTCTCGCCAGAATGCTTGTGCCAGGGGTTGACTGAGCCGCCATAGACGCTTTGCGTTTGGGCTTGCGGGCTTATCGCCTTTGAGTCGTACCACTTCGATACAAACACCTGATGATATTGGTTTATAGTGTACCTTGAGCGTCAAGCAGCTTGAGTCGGTTGTGCCATCGAAGTAGCTGGATATAGCTTGCCTGGTGGTGGCTTTTCCCCGATATAATGCTTGAGTTCTATCTTGAAAGTGCTGAGTGCTGTTAGCTCCAGGGGGCGTAGCCCGTTTTGAGTTCCGAGGGAGGAAAGTAGACTTTCATGTTCTCCTTGTGTACTCACATTCATGGAGTCTGTATTATAAACTTATGCTCTCGTAGCTCAGGGGATAGAGCAAGGGATTTCTAATCCCTTGGTCGTAGGTTCGAATCCTACCGAGGGCGTTCTGGTTTTCACTGACTGCCACTGATGCTGTTATTGGTTCATTACCAAGGCTAGCTTGGCTTGGGTCGCATAGCACAAGGTCAACGGGAAGAGCGATCGCTTAACCTCTAGTTTCAAAGTCTTGCCGCGAAGTTCATCCTAGGGCTAAACCGAACTCACCGAATACCCTTTCACTGTATTAGCGATACAGATAAAACCGTTTCTTGGTTGGGAATGGGGAATCAGGAATTGGACTCTCGTATTCGCCATGCCCAAGAACGAGGGTTTATTTGTACCAAATACTTAGTGAATTGGGATTGACTCTCTAGTCGAGTGGAGACTTTACCCTAAAAATAGGGCAACTACCAGAAGAGGATGAGTCAAGATGGAAAGTCTGACACTGAAACTGCGAGGGATGGCTTGTGCCGGTTGTGCTGCCAACATTGAGAAAGCGATTCGAGCCGTCCCTGGCGTTATTGAATGTAATGTCAACTTTGGTGTTGAGCAAGCAACGGTTCGGTACAATGCTCACAAAACTCAATTAGAAACAATTCAACAGGCTGTTACGGATGCGGGATATGGTGCTGACCCCCTTCAGGAAATCGGCACGAATGAAGACAATACTGAGCAAGCAACCCGCCGTGCCGAACAACAAATTCTGACAACCAAGCTGATTGTGGGCGGTGTCATCAGTGCGGTGCTGCTGCTGGGGTCACTCCCCATGATGACCGGCTTGAATCTCCCGTTGATTCCCATCTGGCTGCATAATCCTTGGTTGCAGCTAATTTTAACGACGCCAGTGCAATTCTGGTGCGGACAGTCGTTTTATCGGGGTGCGTGGAAGTCTATCAAACGCCGTGGCGCTGATATGAATACCTTGATTGCCCTAGGCACGAGTGCGGCTTATTTTTACTCAGTTTTTGTGACGGTTTTTCCTGGATTCTTTAGAGGGCAAGGATTAGCGTCAGAGGTTTATTATGAAAGCGCGGCAATTGTTATTACCTTAATTCTGCTGGGGCGACTGTTTGAAAGTCGGGCAAGGGGACAGACTTCAGAGGCAATTCGCCAACTTATCGGCTTGCAAGCGAAAACAGCGTGTATTTTTCGCCAAGGGCAAGAAATAGATGTGCCAATCCAGGAAGTCCAAGTTGGTGATGTCGTTCTGGTACGTCCGGGTGAGAAAATCCCCGTCGATGGTGAAGTGCTGGACGGTTCATCGACAATTGATGAATCAATGGTGACGGGTGAAAGTGTGCCCGTGAAAAAGCAGCCAGGGGATGAAGTAATTGGAGCAACGATTAATAAGTCTGGCAGTTTTAAGTTCCGTGCCTCACGAGTAGGGAAGGATACAGTATTGGCACAGATTGTTCAGTTGGTGCAACAAGCGCAGGGTGCAAAAGCGCCGATTCAACGCTTAGCCGATCG
Organism: Cyanobacteriota bacterium; assembly: GCA_030776905.1. Taxonomy (GTDB): domain Bacteria; phylum Cyanobacteriota; class Cyanobacteriia; order Cyanobacteriales; family Coleofasciculaceae; genus CADCTM01. The sequence continues at coordinate 11,170 of JALYGX010000479.1, forward strand.
CGTAACAGGATGGTTTGTGCCAGTGGTTATGGCGATCGCAATTGCTACTTTTGTTCTCTGGTTTAATCTGATGGGCAACCTCACCCTGGCAACAATCGCTACGGTAGAGGTGCTGATTATTGCCTGTCCCTGTGCGCTGGGTTTGGCGACACCCACTTCGGTAATGGTAGGAACCGGACTTGGTGCTACAAATGGCATCTTAATTAAAAGTGCCGATAGCTTGGAAATCGCCCATAAAATTCAAACGATTGTCTTGGATAAAACCGGGACGCTGACTGAGGGAAAACCTGTTGTCACAGACTATGTCACAACGGGAGGAACCGCCGACAGTAATGAAATCAACCTACTCCGCCTTGCCGCCGCCGTTGAACGCAACTCGGAACATCCTCTAGCTGAGGCGGTTGTCCAGTATGCCAAAGCACAGGGCGTTGAATTCCCCTTACCAGAGGCAAAAGACTTTGAAGCCATTGCGGGTGCGGGGGTTCAGAGTATTGTGAATGAGCGCTTGGTTCAAATCGGGACATTCCGTTGGATGAAGCAACTCGGTATTAGTACCGCAGCGTTACAAACGTATCAAGACAAGTGGGAGGCGGCAGGTAAAACGACAGCCTTGATCGCCGTGAATGGAAAAATTGAAGGAGTGGTAGGAATTGCTGACGCCCTCAAACCTTCTTCAGCAGATGCCGTAAGAGCGTTGCGACGGCTGGGTTTAGAGGTGGTAATGCTCACGGGAGATAATCAGCCAACGGCGGAAGCGATCGCATCTTTAGTGGGCATCAAGCGAGTTTTTGCCGAAGTTCGCCCCGATCAAAAAGCCCAACAAGTGTTACAGCTACAAAAGGAAGGCAAGGTTGTCGCCATGGTAGGCGACGGAATTAATGATGCTCCAGCATTAGCTCAAGCTGATGTTGGGATAGCGATTGGAACCGGAACAGATGTTGCGATCGCAGCGAGTGATATTACTCTTATTTCTGGCGATCTCGCGGGCATTGTTACGGCTATTCAACTTAGTCGCGCCACGATTAACAACATTCGCCAAAACCTCTTTTTTGCCTTTATTTACAACGTCGCCGGGATTCCCCTGGCGGCTGGTGTCTTGTTTCCTTTTACAGGTTGGTTAC
>JALYGX010000480.1 GCA_030776905.1 Cyanobacteriota bacterium
TCAGGGAAGCTCATGAAGGTAGAAGTTGGCATACCTGGGATCGGAATATTGGCAAAGCGCATCCCCATGTGCTAGAGGAGTGGCGGCAGCGGCTGGGGAGTGAAGTTTACTTCCACAAATACTTGCAATTTGAGTTTTTCCGCCAGTGGTCCAAGTTGAAGCTCTATGCCAATGCCCAAGGCATTCAGATTATTGGCGATATTCCCATTTACGTCGCTCATGATAGTGCCGATGTCTGGGCACATCCAGAAATCTTTTGCCTGCATGAAGAAACAGGTGAACCGTCACTTATGGCAGGTGTTCCCCCCGATTACTTTAGCGAAACGGGTCAACTCTGGGGAAACCCGGTCTATAAATGGGATAAATTGCAGCATGACAATTTCGGCTGGTGGGTGCAGCGCTTCAAGTCCCTGCTGGAGTACGTGGATATCATTCGGATTGACCACTTCCGGGGGTTTGAGGCTTACTGGGCAGTGGAGCGAGGCGAAACAACTGCTATGTATGGGCGTTGGGTTAAGGCACCTGGAGAAGAATTTTTTCAGGTACTCAACGATAAGTTAGGCAAATTACCGATTATGGCTGAGGATTTGGGGGTGATTACGCCAGAGGTGAACGCGCTACGCGATCGCTTTGAGTTTCCTGGCATGAAGATTTTACATTTTGCCTTTGGTGGAGGACCTGATAATCCTTATTTGCCTTTTATCTATCCCCGCAACTGTGTTGTCTATACTGGCACTCACGACAACAACACAACCGTAGGCTGGTTCAATCAACTCTCGGATTGGGAAAAGGGTAACGTTTTGCGCTACTTGGGTGCCCAGAGTTCGGAAGGGATTCATTGGGATTTAATCCGTCTCGCCCTCGGTAGTGTGGCAAATCAAGCACTGATTCCAATGCAAGATATTTTAGGACTGGGTGGAGAAGCCCAGATGAACTCTCCTGGTCAAGCAGAAGGGAACTGGGGATGGCGTTACCGACCCGGTGCTTTGACGGAGGAAATACGCGATCGCCTCAAATCTCTAACTTACACTTACGGTCGCGCTCCCAGCAATTCTTAGTTGTTATCCCATTTCACTTATTGGCAATATCGATAAAACTGTCGGGGAATTGGGCATAGTTCAGTCCAATTCCTCTTTTCCCTAAATGAGAGTTTATTTGTATTAAGGATTTCATGAATTGGTATTAGTTGTTAGTTGTTGATTGTTAGACAAGATATTAAAAAACACGGATTCTTTGAGTAAAAAAGCTTTTGAATCTATAGCTGTGTTTAACAACTAACAACTCTTTTTCCAAAGTTGCAAGCTCAACACCGAGCTGCTTAACCAGTCCTTACGATCTAGATTTAGGAGTAGCGGCAAAAGTCACTTCCTGGACTTCATTCGGTGCCCCCATCTCCTTGGCTGTCTCATTATTAAACTCAACCAAGACGCCTCCAGCATTGCCAGCGCGAACGCTAAGTTTTTGCTCGGCAGCCCAAGTTCGCTGCGTTCCTTCTGGTAAGACGCCTTCAAATTCTAGCCTCCCATCAGCAACGACCCGAATCCAAGACTTAGCTTTGAGAGTAACACCTACTTGTACTGGCTTGCCATTTTGACTGCGTTTCATTACTTCCGTCACTTTGTTAGTTGCTGACTTCGGTTGCAGGTTCATGTCTTGGGAACGGTTTGGTCCCGGTAACTCTTGCGAGCGCTGCGGATAGTTGTCGTAAGCAACTTGTACGGCAGAACGTCTAACCAAAAAAGATAAACCATTAACTGCACCAATCACCAGCAACACATAGACCAAGTAAAGATGAACGGGTCGCAGTTGAGTAGCTGGCAAGTGTCGCCAAACAGGCTTTATGAAGGTCATGCTAGACCCAGTAGGGAATGTACTGGCGAACTCTGCTCCATTTAAACCCAGCGCTTCCGCGAAACGCTTGATAAACCCTTTAATGTAAACGGGTTCTGGTAATTGATCGAGTTTTCCTTCTTCAATCGCATTGAGCAATCGTGCCTGAATCCGAGTTCGAGCTGCCACTTCCTCTAAGGGAATAGATTGTTCGGTGCGGAATTGACGGAGGCGAGACCCCAGTTCTTCTAACTTCTCGACTTGCTCTTGGCGAAAATGGAATTTATTCTCCCTCATACACGGTACTCCTTGATGTCTGCTGGCACGATTTTTGATAGTTGGTGGACTCGGTTTTGGAGGAAACGAATTTCAAAATCTTTAAGGGAACGGTAGTCACCACTCGGTAGTACCGGCTCACCTGGTAGTTGTAATTGAATTGAACCAATTGCAGTACGGTGCAGATGAATCACTGGATAGCTTAACAGGTCAGCGACACGCCTAATCTGTCGATTTCTTCCTTCTGTCAACACAATTTCCAAAAGCGTTGAAGATGCCTGCTGCTTGAGTACCCGGACTTGAGCAGGTAGGGTTTTTTTCCCCGCAAGGTCAACACCGTGACGCCAAGCTTCTAGTACTGGTTCCGGGGGATGACCCTCCACCCAAACTTGATACGTTTTAGGGATGTGATGACGTGGATGGGTGAGGTAATAGGTTAATTCCCCGTTATTCGTCAGAAGTAATGCACCTGTAGATTCTGCATCCAGGCGACCAACTGGATGGATACCCTGACCTCTAGAGAGTGTGCTTGGTAGTAAATCAAGAATGGTACGACGCTTCCTGGAATCGTGGCAAGTAGAAACTACTCCTGGGGGTTTGTTGAGTAAAAGATAAAGGGATTGTGGTCGGTTGCCTGGTTTTACAGGCTTGCCATTGACTTCTATCAAGTCGATTTCTGGATTGGCTTTTTCTCCTAGATGTACCACAGATCCATTCAGCCGGACCTGTCCGGCTTCTATCATCTTCTCAGCTTGACGCCGTGAGGCGATTCCCCACTGGGAAAGAATTTTTTGCACTCTTTCTTCCATGAACTGACTACTACGATCGCTTTTACCTCTAGAGAAGGATGATATCTATGGTGGACTCCCCTAGTGCCACGAGATTCTTCGTTGACGGAATCTTCTTGAGAACAAGTAGAACTACGGGAACATCCATATTAAACATCCGCTCTGTATCGACATCGACTATGTACAAATATTACAAGAAGGTGGATAGTTGCAAGTGTTCGGCTTTCCCGCCAGAAAATCGCTGAATTTGGGGGACAATCGCTATGCCCCCAGAAAATGTTTAACTCGTACTTTTCTCTGTGGTGCTATGGACGTTGAATCTCAAAAAACCTTGAAGACCAGAAAAAGCCGGATTATCAGCACCATTTTGTCACCGTCGGTGCAGCTATGGTTGCGATCGCAAGTTGAGCGAGTTGAAGCGTTACAGTTTAAGCTGATTGGAGGCGATCGCCAAATCGTCACGGGTAACATTCCTGGCATCTCTATAGCAGCAACTAGCGCAGTCTATCAAGGACTGCATCTTAGCAAGATTCAGCTCGAAGGTAGGAACATTCGTGTCAACCTGGGTCAGGTGATCAAAGGCAAACCTCTGTGCCTTTTAGAACCCGTGCCTGTTGTGGGGCAGCTACTACTCTCAGAAAGCGACTTTCAAGCCTCCCTTCAATCCCCGTTGTTATCCACCGCTCTAACTGAGTTTCTAGCTAGTTTGCTCGCCTTAGATGAAATAACCAACTCAGATGATCACTCAAAATACCGAAAAATCAGCTTTAGCTGGCAACAGATTGCTATTGATATGGGTCAGCTAACCCTCAAGGGTACTCTCATAGATGGTAATCTTCAAACAACGCCAGTAGTAATTCGTGCTGGTCTCCAACTAGCTTCCCCTCATGAACTACTACTAAATCCCTTCCAGATTCAGATGTCATCTGCTTTCCCGTCTCGAAACCTAGATGGCTTCCAGGTAGATTTAGGTTCAGACGTTGAACTGCAAGAACTGACTCTAACTCCAGGACAGTTGATGTGTCGCGGACGGTTGACCGTGCTGCCCTAACAGGTGTCCAAAACAATTTTTGAGCTTGCATAAATTTTGACTTCTGAATTAGTTTCCTGACACTTTGTAGAGTAAGTCTCTTACAACACCAGCGCTTACACCAATTGGATGATTTACAGCAGTTTTCTACTCAATGAAGTACGGTTGGTAGGCGCACACCCTAGAGCGTCCCTACAGAAGGTGTATTTCATCAAGATGCAAATTGCTGTAAAGAAATAATTTGGGTTCCCTTTTGGTTATTATCTACTTCTTATTTGCTACTAAATTTTGTCCATTTTTGCTTATTTAAAATCGCTAATTTTAAAATACGCCTATCTGCGTCGATCAGGGGATCGAGCATGACGACATCTAGGTGCTCGATTGGGCTAGTTGTTGAGGTGATGTTTCGCACAAGTCCCTCTCCGACCTTACCTGATATCACACCAACCCAGAACGCAACGCCACAACAGCGGCTTGAACTCGGTCATCAACGGATAGCTTGTTCATAATTCCTCGGACGTGGGTTTTGACAGTATTGGCGCTGAGGAAAAGTTGGGAGGCAATTTCCGGATTGCTATAGCCTTCGACAATTAGTTTTAAAACTTCCATTTCCCGCTGTGACAAATTGGCAATGTTGCCAGTGGGGGAAGGTGGGGAGAGATGCTTGAGTACTTGACGGCCAATTTGAGGGTCGAGATAAGTTGCTCCTTCAGCAGCAGCAGCGATCGCTTTTAGTAGTCGATCTACACTTGCCCCTTTAATACAGTAAGCGTCCGCACCACTAGAAAGCGATGCAATAATTTCCCGATCAGTCGTGTGGGATGTCAGCATAACGACTCTGACATTGGGAAGTTCCGTCTTAATCTGCTGGGTGGCAGCAATGCCATCTAAACGCGGCAGACCAATGTCCATCACGATCAGGTCGGGCTTTAACTTCAGGGCGGCTTCAACGCCCATATAGCCATCGTCAGCCTGTCCCACAATCGTAATCTGGGGATGGGCTGTTAATGACTGCTCTAAACCTAGCTGCATCATTGGGTCATCTTCCACAATCAAAACCCGCAAGGGTAAGGACTCAAGCGGCAAATTTAGAGATGACGGACTTTCAGATGACATAGCTCGCATAAATAGCATTGCTGGGCATCATCGTATTTTACAAATATCAAACCCGTGGAAGGTATAACTTTTAGAACAACTCCAGAAAAGTGGCGAGAGAGACTCTTTTCTCTTCCTCTAACTCCTAAGCCCTAACTCCTAGTCCTTCACTTGAGGGAGACGATACTGACTGGCAACGTAATAGAAAAAGCGATAGTAATCGGCGAATTGCTTACTCTCACACTTCCCCTGCCAGTTGTATAC
>JALYGX010000481.1 GCA_030776905.1 Cyanobacteriota bacterium
TCAGCCCAAAATCGCGATTCAAATAGCTTAGATTGATATACTTTGGCAGCAAGCCACGATTTACCTATACCACTTAAACCCTGGATACCAATAGTATTGATGCTCGTATCAGCAAACCAGTCAGTGAGTTGCTGAATTTCTGGATTGCGCCCTTGCCAATTTTTCGGGGTTGGTGGGTGGGAAAACAGGTTAGCTGAAGAAATAGTGATTGGCTCATCCCCTAGATTAGAGCCTGCGATCGCTTCTTCTCGCCCTACAAAATCAGGATTCTCGGATGCCGTTTCTTCTTGCGCTTCCTCTTCAGGCTGTGGGACTTCTGGTGAGTGCAAGATTGGCTGTTGCACGAGGTAATCCCGATTATCGGCTGAAGTCTTGGTGCTTGTAGAAGCTAAAGAATTAGATTGGTGATACTCCTTACGCATAGTTGCACGCAGTTTTTCAAGTTTGCCTGTGCCTCTACCCTCAATGCCGAAGGAGCTATAAACGACGTTCATGTGGCTTCTGAAAGTTTTCTCACTGATATGGAGGTTGTCTATTACCTCTTCCTTTGTCTTGTTTTCTTCAAGCAGTGCTAACAGAACTTTTGTTGGGGCTGGTGTCAGCCCTTTTTCATTAGCTTTTATCGTGAGAAATTGCAAATAAGTTTCCAACATAGGTTTGATGAGATTCAAACATAGGTCTGCTGTTTATAGAAGCCCTACTTCTTACTATGTAGCTGTAGAAAGTAAAGCACTAGGTTCAAGGAGACTTTGAGATGCGTCAGACTAATTCACAACAAGAACCAATTCAACTAGAGTTGCTGAGAAAAAGCTTACAGGGTTGGGAATCTGCTCTCCCAGTTGTTCATAGCTCTGACTGGACAACTGAGCAAGTAGAGACTCGATTCGGTATCTCGCGCCAAGAGTTATACAGAATTAAGAGTAAACCCTACAACTGGCGTTCCTCAATTTTTGTTTTCTTGCACGTTCGGAAAAATAAGTGGCTAGTTTACAGCCTCAAACCTTTTCTGCCCAGTGAATAAGGTAAAAAAGTTCTTTTAGGAAACAGCAGCTTAAAGAAAAGCGATCGCATCTTACTGAAAAAGCGATCGCTCGTTGAACTTACCTCTATTGTTCTAGGCTTCTGATTCTGGCTTCGCCTCCACTGGCACAAACTCTTTAGTCTCAGCAGAGTATGCCCAAGCCATTCCCTCCGGGTCTCTACTTTGACTCCATTCCGAGAAGTCTGGGTCAGATTTGCGTTTACCCACCGTACTGGAATGAACATCCAGTCGTTTGGCAAGTTCTGCTTGGATGAGTGATTGAGAAGCTTGGGGTTCTTTGTCCGCCCCTGCTGCCCACAAATCCTCTTGTTCATCCAGGAATTCTGTCTGCTCTGGTTCCGCTTGTGGCATCGGTTCGAGAGCTTCCTCTGTGTTAAGCGATTCTGTCTGCTCCGGTTCAGGTTGTGGCATCGGTTCGAGAGCTTCCTCTATCTCCTCAGTGGAGAAAGCATTTTCAGCTACGCTTGGCTCTTCTTTCTCTGGAGGTTCTGGAGGTTCTGAAAGGTCACTTGGCTCTTGTTCCTCTAGAGGTTCTGGGGGTTCTGGAAGGGCGCTCAAAGAGGATTCACTCTTAGGTGGACTTGTGTCAGGTTGTGCATCCAGTTCGATGGACTTTAGGGCTTGACTGCTTGCGGATTCACTTTCTAGCTCAAGTGGGGGTTCACTTTCATCAAATATGCTACCCAGAGCGCTAGCCGTGAGAAAGTAATAAACCGTGCCCTTATCTTCATAGTCTTGGCGCTGGGCACCAAATTCCTCAGCTTTTTTATCCAGATATCGTCGCGCCGCCGAACCCGATAAGTTTGCCTTCATTGACAAGTCCAGTGGTGTCAGGCAACCTTGATTTTCTTTAATCAGCTCATTAAAGTAGGGGTTGACTTGCTTGCTCCACTGCTTCCATTGGTATTGCTGCCAAATCTTAAAAATAATGCTGAGGATGAACAGCGCCAGCAGCACGGGCCAAGCCTTGAACAGCAGGACAATCAAAAACGCGATTGGGAGGATGAGAATGAGAAGGCCATTGGCACTGCTATCGATTACTTTTCCGGTCATGTCCCTGCGTTGCGAATTTACTTAACGGCGAACCATCTTAATAATTGCAAAGATTGGGTAGTGCAGAGTCAGGCTTTCCTGCCAGACTCAAACAAATTCCCCTATGATTTTCCTCCTGTCTTTAGTCATTAACTGGCTTTTTGTTTGAAGCTCCTGAATTTGAGTGTAAGGTTTCCGTATTTCCTATTACCTCTCTCTTCCTGGAAGATTCTTCAATCAGGTTGGTAAGGGCAAGGCGTTTAAACATAGCTTCACGCGCCTGCCTTGCTAAAGTATCATCTAGCGGTTCCAGAGATACGGTTGTCTGATACTTTTGAGTTAGCGCTGTCTGGATGAGCCAATCAGCGAGGAAAGGATTCTTGGGTAATAGAGGACCGTGGGAATAGGTGGCGATCGCATTTCGATAGACTGCCCCCTCTGTACCATCTTTCCCATTATTACCGTACCCTGTCACAACGCGACCCAGCGGTTCTACATTCCCTAAATAGGTACGACCGCCATGATTTTCAAAGCCAATAGCGATCGCCTTTGTCCCTAGCATGGCTTCTAACTCTTGTGCTAAAGGTGATGCCGTTAGCTGAAACACGATATTGCCAGTGCAACGAGGCGCGTTGACACCGGGATGCTTGCTGACAAAATCAAACAAACCCAAACCTTCAATCCGCTGGCCTTGCGCAGGTTCGTAGTAGTGACCCAGGAGTTGGGGCGCACCGCAGGTAAAAACGCCCGGTATCCCGGCATCGATAGTTTGCCGTAGTATCTCAGCTTTCCTTCCCTGTAAGTCCCGCATGACGATTTCCTGCTGCCTGTCTTGGGCACCACCACCTATCCAGAGATCGACATTGTGCAGTTCGTCTATGGGGGTTTGCTGTTCGATGGGCATCACTTTAACGCTGATTCCTCGCCATTGAGCGCGTTTCTGCAAGCAGATCACATTCCCGCGATCGCCATAAGTACTCATTAAACGGGGGTATAGCCAGCCAAGGGTTAGTTCTAGTTGTTGAGGATTTAGTGCCATTACTCATAAAATCTTACGACCCGTCAGTAAGCCGCGCACTTCCAGCATGGCGGAGTACGTCGGCAAAATATGTAGCGTTTCATTAGCTGGGGTATAGTCCAAGGCAGTTGCGATCGCTTCGGGCAAATTTTCTTTAATGATTAATTTGAAGTTATTTGCGCCCTCAGTTTCGCTATATCGTATACGCAATACCATATCGTAAACGCGATCACCACTAACGACGATGGTTCCCCCTAACGCCACCAGCGTCTCGGTATCTACATCCCATATCCAAGAAACATCTGTACCGTCCGGAGTCTGGTCATTGAGCACCAGCAGCTTCGTTGATGCCCCACCAGCTTTTTGTAATTGATTGACAACCCGGATGGTTTCATTCATCCCTACAGGATTTTTCGATAACAGAATCCGTACATGCTTACCCCCTACCTCTAATTCCTCAGCACGTCCGAAGGGGGCGCAAAAGTTCTGGATAGTGTCATCGATTACAGCCCGATCAATCCCTATCTGCTGCGCTACTAATGCCGCTGCCAGGGTATTGTATTTGTTGTATGTACCCAGGAGAATCTGAGGCCATTCCCGGCTATCAATAGCTAGCTGATGTTTGCGAAAGTCGCAGTTGGGACAGTGATAATCTCCCAAATGAGATAGGTAAACGCCGTCGTAGTCTAGCTGATCTCCGCACTGGGGACAGTAGGTTGAGTCTACAGCGTGAGGAATTTCATCTAGATAGGTTTCGGGTTCGCTCAGACCAAAGAATAAAACCTGTTGTGGTAGCTGCTGACCCAGGTAGCACAGAGTCGGGTCATCCCCGTTCAAAATTACCACAGTTTCAGCAGGTAGGGGAGCAATTGCACTGTGCCATTTGCGGCTAATTGTATCAACTTCCCCATAGCGATCGAGCTGGTCGCGAAACAGATTTAAACCTAAGATGCATCGCGGCTGACAAGAGCGCAATACTCGTGGCAGCACATTCTCATCTACCTCCAGAATTGCGTAGTCGGCATCAAGCTGACCCAATAAATTGGTATTTTCCAACAAAGTGGTCGCCAAGCCATTCATCATATTTGCGCCGCTAGCATTATGAGCGACTTGCCAACCTTGGCGCTCAAGCATCGTACGCAATAGTAAAGCGGTTGTAGTTTTACCATTCGTGCCGACGACGAGAATCACACCTTGCCTCACCTGTTCAAACAGTAGTGGTAGCACTTGAGGCTGGAGACGGCGGGCAATCTGCCCTGGCAAGACACTTGCCGCACCCAGGTGTAATAATCGCACTAAAAAGGTTACGGCTTTTGAGGCTCCTACAGATAAGCAGACGCGCAGTCTATCAATAATCGATACGCTCAAATCAACAACTCCTGCTCAGGCAAGACAGCCTGTGCGCTTTTAGCGTCTTAGTGCTATGGACTTACCTATTTATTGATCGTCAGCATTTTACACTACGCGACTGAAGGAGTGCGAGGAAGTCGAGTCAAACAGAAAGTTATAGGCACAAGTCCGTACAATTCAACGGAGATGCCAAACGGCTACGGCAAATCCTCACCAATCCTATCTCCAACGCAATCAAACTCTTTTCGCTGTTCACTCGGCGCTAAATAGGGATAATTCTAGAGGGGACATTTTCGCCAAAGATTTAATTTCATGGCAGTTACCTTGGTATGCGCTTTCACTCATTACGGTTTCAAATCAGAATGCTAACAACTCGTGACATGGGGAGGCGTCTGGTTTCCCGTTGTTTATTGACATTGGTTGCAATATTTGGCTGTCTGCTGCTGTTGGGGACACCACAGGCTCTGGCGAAGCTTAATGATGACAAGTTTGATGGCAACATCTTTGTCCTATATGGAGCTAATGGCTCTCTAGTACCCGCCAAGGTCGGATTGGCAGAGTCTCTCCAGCGGGGGAAACCAGCGCTGTTGGTCTTCTATGTGGATGACAGCAGCGACTGCAAGCGCCATGCGACGGTTGTCTCGCAGCTACAAGATCCTTATGGACGGGCAGCAAGTTTTATTCCCGTTAACATCGATAGTCTGCCCCTGAAGTCTAGCTATGAACCGACAGAACCAGGCTACTATTACAAAGGCTTAGTTCCCCAGACGGTTTTAATTGACCAGAAAGGTAAGGTCGTTCTGAATGAAACAGGACAAGTAGCCTACGAACGGGTAGATGATGTCTTTCGGGAAGTATTTAACTTGTTACCCCGTGCGGAGTCGGTTCCGCTGAGGCGGCGAGCGCTCAACGAGATTAATACCGAGCTAACCCCAAGTAAGCCTTAAGGCATTGCTTGGCAGGCTCACGCAGAAAAAGGACTGCAACTTAGGGGCACGGCGACATTAATATCTCGGCTTGAGGTTAATTGTTGATGAGGCAGTGCCCCTACGGTGAACCTGTATTGAACTCGAATGAAAACCGCTGTCAAGTGTGGGTATCCTCCTATTCATCGCTCCCTGCTCGCCAAACTTCCCGCACGAACCGTTATCACGCGCTAATCTGTCTGTAAGTGGACTATTTATTGGGCGTGCTGATGTTAGAGGTCTACAGCACAGAGGAGCTAATCAAAATTTTGGCAGATGAGCGTCGCGCCTGCATGAATGGAGAGCGTCTTAATTTAGCCGCTTCGGCGTCTGGTAACCCTTTAATTGACCGATTTCTGAAACCGGATGGTATTCAAAAGTTCAGTGCGTATCGAGACTTCAAAGCCGCTGTTCATCGCTACCAGCAGCAACACCAAGTCTCAGGTATTATTTGGCGGCAGTTGACCATTAAGGGAAAGACTCTGGGCTATCCTGCTGTCGATGAGCAGCTTGTTGCCCTCTCTAGTGACTTGGAAATTCTGAAGGAAGCTAAGGCTGCGATATTGGCTTTTTGGTGGAGAGTGACATCGGATATGGACTTGTACTTAAGCATTAACGTTGGCAAAGACTACCGACAAATTATGCCTAATGATGTGAGGGCGATCGCTTACAGAACAGAATGGGCAAATCTCTCTGTGCACGGAAACTCAAACTTTTTGGAAATTATCTTACAGTTAGGTTGGGGGAAGCCAGAAGAAGCGTCTTACAAACGAGGATGGCCCACATCTGGCAGTGAGTATATTCATGCCGTAAATCCAGGCAAGTATCCAATTTGTTGATGGTCGATTTTTTAGAGCTTGGTTATTGCTACCTTGTATAGATTAGGACTAATAAGATGGAAGAGAAAAACGAGGAAAAGCTTTTCAATCAAGAGATGGCAGGTACAGAATCTTTTTTTACAAACGAATTAACACAGCTCGGTAACCAGGCAGCCAAAAAAGGGCTAATTTCTGGGCATGGTTATCATGGAGGAAAGTATGAAATTCTGTGCAACGGTCAGATTTTTCTGCTTTCACCACAAGAAGCCTATTCTTACCTGAAGAAGTTGGTTGAACACCATCAAAAATAGACGCTTGGTTGTCTTTGAGCCAACTCGCCACCTTTGAAATTGGGACATTGAAGACGCGGCTGTTTCCTTTTACAGGAATTAGAGCAAAGCCCACCTCTTTTATGGGTGGGATGTAGCGAAACGCGCTTTTAAGCGCTGTCAGTCTTTTCCTTGAGCTTCAATATACTTTTGGATGGTTGAACTAGCAACGTTGCCAGCCGTAGAAACTTTCATAGGCTCTTGTCCACATACTAGACCAGCTCGGCAGAAGTAACCCACCAGCCTAAAAGGGGATGAAAATTGAGGTAAACTGCCAATAGCTAAATCATCAAAATCATCAAC
>JALYGX010000482.1 GCA_030776905.1 Cyanobacteriota bacterium
TATCTGTATTTGCCCTCATGGGAATGCCTGGTTGAGTAGCGAGTTCTGTAACGATTTCGCGGCTATCGTCTGCAAACTCATGCTCGTAACTTGCCCGTACATAGGGAATGACCGCACCATCACCAGCCACAATAAAATTCCTAGCACCTTTGGCGCTAAGAGCGCTTACTGCCCCAACCACGTTGTTGACCACTCCTGTAGGGTCTGTTGCACGCAGTTGTGTGGGTTGAACGAGGTAGTCATTACCACCTGCCCACAACGCATAAAGTGCATTTGGGTCGGCGGTTGTTGTTGTAGTTGTAAACGTATTGATCTGAAGCGATAATCCTCCTGGGAGGGGTACTCCTAGCAAAGGACTAAGAGCATTAAACGTGCCTGATGTGGCACCGCCGAAAGCAAAGTTATGGGTCGAATCTGCACTGATTCCCAACTTTGAACCAAGAATTTCCACCCAAACAGGACCATTGGAAAAACGTCCGTTAAAGTAGGGTGGGCTTGGAGGGACAAGGTTTCGTGTTACGCCAAACAAGTTGCCATTGTCTACCAGACTGTCACCGAAGATGTAAAACGCATCAAAGTTTTGGGCAGAAGCTTTGAACGGCAAGATGGCAGACAACAGGGTAAAGGCAATTGGCGCTAGCTAGCAGCGCTTTGCGATCGCTAAAACTTGTTTTTGCATCGTTATATTTTCAGAGTTGTGCCAATAACTCTGCACCTAGGCAGAAGGGTAACGCAAAGCAAGTCTTACGCCATAGCTTCGCCCCCAACCAATTGTCCCTTATCAAGGTCCAAATGTCTTTGCTAAATATAAATGCCTAGATGAAATTCAGGAAGTTGCCAATAAGCCCGCAACACTTGATATACCTGAACCTATGTCAGTTATTTAAAATTGGTTAATCTCGCTCTTAATGCTGTACCACAAACAGTTGAATCACAAGCCGTCTCAACTTAACCTAGACTACCTTTCCGGTGCGGCTTGTTTGCACGCTGAGATTATACGCTGCTCAGTAGCACTAAAAGCTTTGATTTGATGCAGGCTCGATAAATTAATTTTCGCCGCTCGTTTGTGGAGTTCACCTGTTTCAACCGATTTAACATCTAGCGTGTTATTGGTTTGCGAACCTGTAAAGCAGGAAAACTCAGAATTGGGAGAATAAATCGCTCCCACCACTTTTCCCTTTTGACGTTGAAACACTACATATGCTTTAGTCAATTGGTTAGGTTGGGGGGTTTCTCCGTATAAGTATGAGCCGTCAGCTTTTGGTACTGCTGAAATTGACTGATTTGGCTGAGCTTGGAGCCTTGTCTGCGGAATTTCCAAGCTGACGAAAGCCAAAGTCCCTACTACAAGCGAGGCAATTTTCAGCAGCTTCCCGTTGACAGTTGCAGGTGGATGCATAGTTTTTCGTCCTGACGTTACTGTTAGTTAAACGTTAGACATTCCTTAACAGGAGGATGTATCTCAAAAGAAGGAAGCAACTGTTTACTGAGTCTGTCTTTTGATGGAACTTCTAAACAATTGAGAGCTGGCAACTGCCCCATTCTCCGCCAGAACTCCAGATGGGCTGGGTGGTTGACTGAGAATACTGCAAGAGGCGAGGAACAGTAACAATAGACCAAGAAGGAAGAAGCGTTAGGGATTTATTTTCTCGTCGTAACGCACGCGAGCTTCTTCTAGCTCATCCAAGTGAGCCTCCGCCCATTGGCAGACTGCCTTTAAGAGTTCAGTTAGGGTTTCGCCCAAAGGTGTCAAGGAGTACTCAACTTTCGGTGGGACAACTGGGTATACATAACGTTCTACTAACCCATCACGCTCTAATTTACGTAGAGTCTGCGTCAGCATCTTTTGCGATACGCCGCCGATCATTCGCTGGAGTTCACTGTAGCGCCTTGTGCCTCTTGAAAGGACATAAATTACGATAACGCTCCACTTGTCGGCAATTGTTTCGAGTGCCCGTTGGGTTGGGCAATCGGCTTGGAAAACATCAGGTTCTGGAGAGGTACGCACCATTTGGTAAGTACTGCACTTTTGAGTGCCTACTTGCTGAAATCTCTGTACTATCGACATCATACAAGTTAGGAAATGTATTCATCACCTTCTCGTTACACCACTTAATTTTGTAGAGGAGTGAACCATGACAAACGCACCGAAGATTCTTGCCTTTGCTGGAAGTACTCGCGAAGCTTCTTACAATAAAAAACTAGTAAAAATTGCGGCAGAGGGAGCGAAAGCTGCTGGCGCAGAGGTAACTTATGTGGACTTGCGCGATTTACCGATGCCAATATATGACGAAGATTTGGAAGCCAAAGAAGGACTTCCAGAAAATGTCCGTAAGTTTAAGGAACTATTAAAGGAGCATCAAGGGTTACTCATTGCCTCACCTGAGTACAATAGCTCGATTACGGCAGTTCTTAAAAATGCGATCGATTGGGCATCTCGTCCGGAAGCAGGAGAACCAATGCTGGCTGCCTTTACGGGTAAGGTTGCAGCAATCATGAGTGCTTCCCCAGGAGGATTGGGAGGCTTGCGTGGTTTAATTCATGTCCGGTCAATACTGAGTAGTATCAACGTTTTAGTGTTGCCCGATCAAAAAGCTATCTCCAGTGCTTTTCAGGCATTTGATGAAGAGGGGAAATTGAAAGACCCGAAACAACAGGAATCTGTTGAACAACTTGGTAGTAAGTTAGCAACGATACTAGCGAAGTTGGCTGCCTAAGTAATAATTAATTACCAGACCGCAGGATGCCTAGACGAGAAAGCCGGGTTTTAAAATGCTGAAACTCATTACTTTACTACTTACCAGCAGTATGACCGTTATGGCAGGTGCAACAATTTCACCAGCTCTGCCACAAATTCAACAATTTTTTCAGAATGAACCGAACTCAGAGTTCTGGGTCAAGCTGATGTTAACGTTACCTGGACTTTTCACAGCAATTGGTGCCCCCTTTGCCGGCATCATTATTGACCGATTTGGACGCAAACCTTTACTAACGGGTGCGATTATTCTTTATGGTTTAGCTGGAGGGTCGGGGTGCATCCTCAGTTCTTTGACTGGATTGTTGATTGGACGGGCATTTTTAGGTCTAGCTGTCGGCGCAATTATGACAACTTCTATTGCTTTAATTGCTGACTACTATCAAGGACCAAAGCGCAATCAAGTGATGGGAATTCAAGCGGCTTTCATGGGCTATGGAGGGGTGGTATTTTTAACATTGGGTGGCTTTTTGGCGGATATTAGTTGGCGGGTTCCCTTCTCGATTTACCTTTCGGCTTTTGCTATTTTACCCTTGGTGATATTTTGTCTAACTGAACCGCAGGTGGAAGCACAGCAGAATTCAGTTTTGCTTGAAGAGGCAAACGCTAAGTTGCCTGTAGGAACGATCGCTTTGATCTACGCCCTCACGTTTCTAACGATGGTGGTGTTCTACATGATTCCCGTGCAACTGCCGTTTTACCTGAAGAGTTTGGGTCAGATGAGTAATGCTCAAACTGGACTAGCGATCGCAGCTTCAACCTTGGCAAGTGCCATTGTTTCCATGCGTTATGGCAAAATCAAGACGCATCTTAGTTTCACGGGCGTTCTCATCTGTCTTTACCTCCTCTTAGGTTTAGGGTATGTCACAATCTCCTGGGCAGCGAGTTACCCATTCGTGCTTTTGGGCTTGGTTATCGCGGGTTCAGGATTGGGTTTGTTGCTTCCAAATATGAACGTTTGGCTAAATGCCAAAACCCCGATCACTTCTAGGGGTAGAGTATTGGGAGGCTTGACAACTTGTATGTTTCTTGGGCAATTTTGCTCTCCTATTGTTAGTCAACCGATCGCTCAAAAAATCGGCTTAGGAGTCACCTATGGTGTGGCGGGTGTTGCCATGTGGGTGCTGGCAATATTGCTAGTGGGAGCATCGGTGAAACGTAGGCTGTCTACGGCTGCCTAACTTGAAAGTGCTGAGTGCTGAGTATTAATTCTCTATCAAAGGTAGGTACGTTATGGCATCTTTAACTGGAAAAGTTGCAATTGTAACGGGTGGAAGCTCTGGCATCGGTCGGGCGAGTGCGATCGCATTTGCCCGCGAGGGAGCAAAGGTAGTGATCGCCAGTCGCCGTGAAGATCAAGGGGAGGAAACTGTGCGACTGGTGAAAGAAGCTGGCAGCAATGGGTTCTTCGTTAAAACCGATGTCTCTAAGGCGGCAGATGTTAGCGCGCTGGTGGAAAAAACTGTCCAACAATACGGTCGTCTCGACTACGCCTTCAACAATGCAGGCATTGAAGAAGTACCGACTCCACTGGTTGATCAGACCGAAGAAACATTTGACCAGATTGTGAACATCAATATTAAAGGTGTGTGGCTGTCGATGAAGTATCAAATCCCCCAAATGCTGAAAAACGGCGGCGGGGCAATTGTGAATACATCGTCAGTCGGTGGCTTAATTGGCGTTCCAGGTGTTCCTATTTACGTTGCCAGCAAGCACGCCGTTTTGGGATTGACGAAATCTGCGGCACTTGAGTATGCCAAGCAAGGCATTCGGATTAACGCGGTTAGTCCTGGCGGAATTGAAACAGAAATGTTTGATCGTTTTGCCTCTGACCCACAATTTAGAGAACAAATGGAAGCAGCACATCCTGTTGGACGTGTTGGCAAACCAGAGGAAATAGCCAGTGCTGTCCTATGGCTGTGTTCGGATGGCGCTTCCTTTGTTACGGGACAAACGCTAACAGTGGATGGTGGATTTACTGCACAGTAAGGCAAGCAAAGCGGAAAAGCGCTCCAAAAAAACAATAAGGCGTGGAATAAAAATCAGTTTTCCAGAGGTCATAGAATGGCAAAAGATTTATGGCGACCGCCTCGGTTACATAGCAGCGAAGATAACGAAAAGGAACGACGCGCTACCTGGCTGGAACTGTTTTATGACTTGGTGTTTGTGGTAGCGATCGCGGAATTAGCCCACAATCTCGAAGGGGATACCTCACTATCGGGCTTTTTTGGCTTTGTTTTTCTCTTCATTCCGATTTGGTGGTGCTGGGTAGGTACTACCTTTTACGCCACTCGCTTTGATACCGATGACTTAGGCCATCGCCTGTTTGCACTGCTACAAATGGCGATCGTCGCCGCCCTAGCCATCAACGTACATCACGGACTCGAAGAGTCTTCTGGAGGCTTTGCCCTCTCCTACGCCGCCGCTCGCAGCGTTCTAGTTGTCCAGTATCTTTTTGCTGGATACCATGTGACGGTAGCGCGTCCGTTAACTAATTGGTATGCCACAGGTTTTAGTATTAGTGCTGCCTTTTGGGCAGTTTCAGTTTTTGTGCCAGTTCCCTGGCGTTTCGCACTTTGGGCAGTAGGGCTGATTGTAGACTTCGCCACACCTTGGACAGCAGGACGGTTGGTTGCTCGAATCCCGCCGAGTATGTCCCATGTTCCAGAACGCATTGGACTATTTACGATCATTGTTTTGGGCGAGTCAATCATTGCTGTTGTTAGCGGCGTTGCCGAACAGAAATGGGATGGCTCGTCAGTACTAGCGGCAATAATGGGTTTGAGCATTGCCTTTAGCTTGTGGTGGATTTACTTCGATACTGTTGATGGTTCCCCTCTACGAGGAATGAAGGCGGGTCGAATGGGTATCTCTCTAATGTGGCTCTATGCTCATCTTCCCCTAGCAATTGGGCTAACGGCGACAGGGGTAGGGGTTGAGTATATGGTATCCACTAAGACGGGAACCACTCTACCTGATTCGACCCGCTGGCTCCTATGTGGCTCTGTAGCCTTGTGCTTGAGCGTTCTAGCGCTCATCCACCTAATAACTTGTACTTTGGGAACAGCTAGACGCCGTAAGATCTTGAGCGCCTATCGTCTTGGTTCTGCGGCGTTTATACTGGTTCTTGCGGTGGCTGGGAGTCAGTTGCCCCCTGTGGGTTTGGTGGGACTGGTAGCCGTTGCCTGTATTATCCAAGTTGTTCTGGATCTGCTAGCAACTCGTC
>JALYGX010000483.1 GCA_030776905.1 Cyanobacteriota bacterium
TTCTGATACCCTCTGCTCTTATATTGGTTGCGGCGTTACCATCTCTATCGTGGTGAGTGCCGCAGTTATGACAATTCCACGCCCTAACCTCTAATGGCAATTCACCTATTTGATAATGGCAATTTGAGCAGAGTTTTGAGCTAGGGAACCACCTGTCAATTTCTACGAGTATCTTTCCTTCTTTTTCAAGTTTGTATCCTAGGAAATTAACAAACGTTCCCCAACCCACATCAGATATAGCTTTAGCTAGTTTATGATTCCGATAGCGAAGCGTTAGCGAGTCTTCGAGCGTCACCATGCCTTTGACATGAAGATTCTCTACTACAATGACTTGGTTATCGTCAACTAACTTCCGTGAAAGTTTATGTAGAAAATCCTGCCGAACATTGCTTACCCGCTCGTAAACCCTAGCAACTAGTTTTCTCGCTTTGTCTCTCGACTTGCTCCCCTTCTGTTTTCTAGATAACTTGCGCTGTTTCCGCTTGAGATTGCGCTCGTGTTTAGCTAAATGCCTAGGATTGGCAAACTTAGAAGTTTTGATGCCATCGTTGACAATAGCAAACTCTTTCAACCCTAAGTCAATTCCAGCTACTTTCCCTTCACTGGTAGGCGTCGGATAATCACCTTCTAGTTCAGTCAGGATGGATGCGTAGTATTTGCCCGAAGGATTCACACTAACTGTGACTGTCTTAATTGTTCCCTCAATTGGTCTATGCAGCTTTGCTTTAACAATGCCTACCCGACCAGGAAACTTAAGGGAATTGTTGACCACTTTGACTGACTGAGGATACTGAATTGACTGCCTACCTTTCTTTGACTTAAATCGAGGGTATCTAGCTCTCCCCTGAAAGAAATTTTTGTAGCCAGTCACAAGATTCAATGTAGTAGCCTGAAATACTTGCGAATAGCACTCAGATAACCACTTCGTCTCCTCTTGTTGCTTGAGGTCTGGAAGAAGCTTATTCAACGCAATTTGTGTCAGTCCCTTACCTGTTTCTTTGTATGTTTCAATACAAAGGTTTAGTGCGTAGTTCCACCACCATCTACTGCAACCAAAGTGTTGTGCTAATATCTCCTGTTGTTCAATAGTGGGATACAGTCTGACTTTGATTGCTAGGTGTTGCATTGCTTTTCCTCCTCTTATCATTATAGCTTTTTCTGATAAGATACAGGCAGATACCAATCATTGATTCGCTTTCATCCCAAGCGTGCCTAATGGCTCAAGGGGATTTCTCGCTCACATTTTGTTAAAGCACATCCAAGAAGCGTTCTCCCGGCAAAATGCGCTGTTGCAGTTGGTTATTAATTTGACTGGCAGCCGCTAATCCAGAATTCATTGCACTGTCTATCAAGTTACCCCCACACCAATCCCCACAACAAACCAAGGGCAATGGTGTAGTAGTATCAAGGCACTCTTGAGGTAAGAAATGATGAGGAAAGGCATAGCGCCAGCGATGGACTTGAAACCAATCTGGAGTATCGAGCCAAGGGATTAGCAACTGTGCAGCACGAGTTAATAGCTGTTGTCCGGCTGATTTTAGATCCTCAGTATCCAGGTGACATTTGGCAAACTCAGCCGTGCTTTGCAGGACAAAGATGGGCATCTGGGGATTTAGTCGTTTGCGGCTATCTAAGCCAATCCAAGCTAAGTCAGTATCCTGCAAGGTACAGGCGTTCCAGTTGGGTAGGGGCAATTTCTGTTCCCTGGCATTTGGATAACCAGCCATTACACTCAGGCAGGGGTTAAACTCAACCGAACGCAAGCTATCTAAGAACCCTGGGGGCAAACCCGTTTCTGCTAGTGGTTCTAGTAGCATCAAGGCTTGGGGTGCTGGGATAGCAACGACAACGGCTCTAGCTGTCAATTCCTTCGGCGCTTCAGTTGTTGAGTCGCAGGTGAGATGCCATGTTTGTTGTGGTGTTGGTGTTATTGCCTGAACTCGGAGATTTAGCCAGATTTCCAAACCTGTGGCGAGAAATTTGGCAACGGCTGTCATTCCCAAAGGTGCAACGTAACGAGTCATTCCTGAGGAGTGAGGCGGAGTTGTAACTTCAGGCTCCGGTTCTGCCGATTTTAGTTGGTAAGTTGTATCAGTCCAGGCTTGGAGGATACCGCGATCGCACAATCGCTCGATCAACTGCCGCAACAACTCGCCTTGCGGTTCCAGGTAGCGTACTCCATGATCGGCGCAGGTATCCTGTAGCCGTCGCGTCGCCATCCGTCCCCCAACACCACGAGACTTTTCAACAATGACTACCCGATATCCAGCTTGGTGCAACTGTTGGGCGCAGGTGAGTCCGGCAAGTCCTGCACCAATAATGGCAACATCAAACACAACTGACGCTCCTGAGGCGTTGAATTAGATATAAGTAGAATAATTGACAATACCGAATCTGGGGTTGTGGAGGGAACGACGTTGGATGAACTGAGGGCCGCTTTAGAGTTAGCGACGGAAGAAGAATTACAGCAGCTGACGGAAATCCTGTTCCGCCGAAAGTTTAACCCGCTAGATTACGTTCAGACACCTGACCCGATTGACATTCAAAGTCAAGACCACGAGGCTTGGTTGGATGCGATCGAGCAGCGGTTTCGCTTTTTGGCGGCAGATGGAATGACGGTGTTAAGGGGACGCACGGACGAATTTACTTATCGTCAAGCATTGATTCAAGTTTGTCGTTACTTAAAGATTCCCTACTCAAAACACCTCACAACTACTGATTTAGAGGCGGAGATATTTCTTAACTTGATGGGTCGAGCTTGGAAACGCTTACCTGCCAAAGAAAAGAAATCGCTAACCGTGCGGGTGCAGCGATCGCTTGCTCAGTCCAACCTTTCTGAACCCCTACCCGTGCAGCTCCAGCACGACCCGATGGGTTTGCTGATTAAGGGCGGTAGTGCCTTAGCCGTGAGTTCGATCCTGAAGCCAATCTTGCTGAAACAGATGGCACATCAGTTTGCTCTACATTTTGCTACCTATCAAGTTGCTAAAGATGTCGTTGTTCGAGGCGGCGCAGTAGCAGCGGCAGAATTTCAGGGCTACCTAGCGCTACAAACGGCAAAGCAGGGAATGGCGCTGAATGCAGCTCGTTATGGGGCAACTCGCAGCCTATTTGCGTTCCTCGGTCCCGTGCTGTGGGGCTATTTCTTTGCTGACTTGGGTTGGCGAGCGATCGCAACCAATTACGGTCGCATCATCCCTACAATCTTTGCTCTGGCACAAATTCGTCTCACTCGTGCTGAGTGCTGGGAACCGGTTTGAAGGAAGTGCGCCGGAGCTGCATCGTGAGGAGCAACTGCCGCTCCAGCGTACTGTTGTCCCAGCACGTTTTTGGCGAGGAGTGAGGAGTGAGGTGTCGATTTAAACCGAAATATGGACTACATCCTGCTTCCCTAACAAAAGCGATCATTCAAAAGGCTTTTAGCCAGCATCCCGAAAGGCGCTTGCAACGAGCTTGGAATTACGCTCAATGGGGGCTGTTCTTATATCCCTGGCTACCAAATTTAGGAATTGTAGGACTATTTTTGGCTGTAGCCGTCGTTTGCAAGCAAGAGTACCGCACTATTATTAGACGGCATTTGAACTGGGGGCTGGCTATCTTGAGCGGCTGGCTAATTATCACTTGTTGCTTTGCTTATGACCGCCCATCCGCATTCTTAGGTTTAGCAAATCTCTTACCGTTTTTCATAGTTTTTGCCGCTTATAGTACTCTAATTCAGTGCCCTGCCCAACTGCGCCACTTCGCGAGGATTCTAGTGGTGGGTTCCTTGCCTGTCGTGATTCTCGGCTTTGGGCAGCTATTTTGGGGATGGAGTGGCTTAGAGCCACTGCA
>JALYGX010000484.1 GCA_030776905.1 Cyanobacteriota bacterium
ACGATACGGTGACTTTCCTTGGTCTTGATAAAGACCTGGTAAAGCCATGTTTAAAAATTAGAATCTTTATTTGCTCTTTATATTTCTTAGCCAAATTTTTACAGAATGTTCACGGCTAGGTAAATTACGTACAGAGCATCAATTTTTACTTGACAAAATATTCAATTAAGAGTAAAAGACATGAAAAAACCCCCAGTTGGGGGCTTCTTAATTAACAAAGCTCCAAACCAAATTCTTAAAGCAAATACACCAGGGTGAACAGCACAATCCACACAACATCGACAAAGTGCCAGTAAAGTTCTGCCGCTTCTACACCAAAATGTTCTTTATCAGAGTAGTGACCGGGTTTTCGCGCTCGCCACAATACTGACAAAATTAGCAGCAGACCAACAGTGACGTGCAGACCGTGGAAGCCAGTCAGAACGTAAAAGGCGCTACCAAAGATGTTGGTAGTTAGACCAAATTCTAAATGGCTGTACTCATAAGCCTGTCCAGCCAAAAAGGCGGCTCCCATTATCGCTGTGAGGATATACCAAAACCGCAGTCCAGCAACGTCGTTCTTCTTAATCGCTGTGTCGCCTCTATGCATTACGAAACTGCTAGCAATTAGAATTGCCGTGTTAATTCCTGGCAGCACCAACTCTAATTCTGGCGTTCCTTCAGGAGGCCAAACAGGCAGGATCGTGCGGTAGATCATAAAAGCTGTAAACAAGCCGAGAAAAATCATACTCTCAGCAACCAAGAATACAGCTACCCCAAACATCCGGAAGTCTGGATGTTCCTCGTGATGACCTGTCGCCTCAACTTCATGGTGATAATTGAGGGCAGCCTTCGATTCGTCAATTGTTGAACCTTGCATAAACCTCTAATGTCAGTGGTCAGTGGGTATTGGGCATTGGTCATTGGTCATTGGTCATTGGTCAGAAGAGAGCTATAGGGTAGGGGCTATGGGCAAAAATCTTTCCTCGCGTCTATTACCTATCGCCAACAAAAGACTAATAACAAATGACAAATGACAAATGACTACTTACGATTTTGACTTTCCCCTTGACGGTCATCGGGATGAGCGGCAACGGCTGGATCGGGGTCTGCTCGTAAAGCGGAGTTGGGTCCAGCGGCTAAGGCAGGTTCTCGCTCATCGGATGTTGGTACGTGGGTTTGATATTGGCGATCGCCCATACCATAGTCATAAGGACCAGTGGCTAAAACGGGTATCCCTTCAAAGTTTTCAATCGCAGGCGGTGAAGTCGTCATCCATTCCAAGGTCAAACCTCTCCAGGGATTGTCACCCGCTTTTTTACCACGAGCTATACTCCACAAGACGTTAATCACGAAGGGAATAATCGACGTATCCATGATGATCGCGCCGATGGTGCAAATCACATTGAGCGTTTGAAACTTCGGGTCATAAATGGCAATTCGTCGGTTCATGCCCAACAAACCCAACTCGTGCATGGGCATGAAAGCCAGGTTCAAACCGACGAACGTCAGCACAAAGTGAATTCGACCGAGGGTTTCGTTGTACATTCGCCCTGTTGCCTTCGGGAACCAGTGGTAGAACCCAGCAAATAGACCCAATACACTACCACCGAACAGGACGTAATGTAGGTGAGCGACGATAAAGTAGGTGTCGTGGACGTGAATATCAAACGGTACCGACGCCACCATTACCCCTGAAATCCCGCCAATCACAAAGACGGAGATGAAGCCCATACCAAACAGGATGGGGGTATTCAAATCAATTTTGCCGCCCCAGAGGGTTGCTAACCAGCTAAAGACCTTAATCCCGGTTGGCACGGCAATCACCATACTGGTGATCATGAAAAACATCCGTAACCAGCCAGGGGTGCCACTGGTGAACATATGGTGCGCCCAAACAATCAGACCCAAAAAGCTGATGGCGATGCTGGAATAAGCGATCGCTCGATAACCAAAAATCGGCTTCCGAGCGTGTACTGGCAACACTTCCGAAATCACCCCAAAGAAGGGCAAGATCATGATGTAAACAGCCGGGTGGGAGTAAAACCAGAACATATGCTGGTAAACAATTGGGTCGCCCCCACCAGTCGGGTTAAAAAACGTTGTCCCGGCGAGCAAGTCAAAAGCAAGCAGAATCAGAGCCGCTGCTAACACTGGTGTAGCAAGCAACTGAAGAGCTGTAGTTGCCAACATCGACCAGCAGAACAACGGCATCTGATTTAGCCCCATTCCCGGTACCCGCATCTTGAGGATAGTGACGCCAATATTGAGTCCACCCAAAATTGAGGAGGTTCCGGCTGTCAGGAGGCTCATAATCCAAATTGCCTCACCCGCCTTGCTAGCGATGGTGCTCAAAGGTGGATAGGAAGTCCAACCCGCTTCAGCGGGTCCCACAAAAAAGCTGGAGAGGAGCAACAGTCCGCCAATGGCATTCATCCAAAAGGCTACAGCATTCAACTTCGGAAATGCCATATCCTTTGCCCCAATCATCAGGGGAATTAGATAGTTCGCGAAGGCACCCGTTCCCGCCGGGACAACCCACAGGAAGATCATGATCGTCCCGTGCATCGTAAACACTCGGTTGTAGGTCTCAGGACTGACCAAATCCGAAGCAGGTGTTGCTAGCTCAACCCGAATGATCGATGCCAGTATCCCACCGATGAAGAAAAATAAGAACGCGGTCACGAGGTATTGAATGCCAATGACCTTGTGATCCGTGTTGAAGGTGAAGTAATCTTGCCATTTCCTGACCCCTGGTTCTGGATCACGGGCAGGCTGATTGGCTTTTTCTTGAAGCTCTGCTTGTGTCATGCGTTTTGTCCTTTGTCGTTTGTCCTTTGTCAGTTGTCAGTTGTTAGGTATCCAATGACCAATGACTAATGACTAATGACCAATTACAGCTAATTGCTAACTGATAAATGGTGAGCCATCTGCTCGTGATGGGAGTGCAACTGCTCCAGGGTGTTTGACTCAATCCCCATTTCAGCCGCATAAGGGGCGAGACGTTCGCTACTCGACCTATTCACAGGATTAACGGCAACGGCTTTCTCCAAGGTATCGTTGCTGGCAACAGCTTGCTGCTCTTTAAGCCATCCCTGAAATTCTTCGGGCGTGTGAACGAAAAGTTGACCACCCATAGCGCCGTGGTAAGCACCGCAGAGTTCGGCGCAGACTATCGGGTACTGACCCACTCTATTCGGTGTGAAGCGTAGTTCGCTGTCCCGACCAGGAATTGCATCTTGCTTGAGGCGAAACTCTGGCAGCCAGAAGGCGTGCAAAACATCTTGGGCGGTGATCTTCAGAGATACTTCTTGTCCGACTGGGATGTGCAATTCGCCGGATGTGACACCCGTTTCAGGGTAAGTAAAAATCCAAGCATATTGCAGACCCATGACATTAACCGTCAGTGGTACTGGTTTGTTTTGATTTCCGGGAGAAGCGCCAAGCCCAAGCGCAATGGCTCCTTTACCTGGGTCAAAGGCAATGAGACTTTTATCAGGATTAGCTTGAGACGGTGACATCTCATGGGTGTGGGCCATCTTCACGCCAGCATGGTCATGGGAACTCATTGGATCAAGTCCTCCCATGGCGTTGTAAATCTCAAAGCTGTAGACGGAGATGATTAAGACGGTGACAGCAGGTATGGCTGTCCAAACAATCTCCAGAGGAATATTGCCATGAATCGGCGGCCCATCTGTCTCGTCATCTTTGCGGCGGCGATATTTAATTGCCGCAATGACAATTATGCCCACGACCAGCAGAAACAGACCTGTGGAAATCGTCATCATCATGTTAAACAGCGCGTCTACCTGAGCCGCTTCTTCAGATGCTGCGATCGGCAGTAGACCGTGGTTTTGACCATACCACAGGCTGACTAGGGTCAAGGCGATGCCAGCTAGTAGGGTTGCAATTTGACTTGGAATGTTCACGGCGCTTGCTAGTTTAGGACTTTCTACAAAACTTTATTCGGGAGCAGTTGAGTCAAAGTAGACTCTGATTCTGCCTTTAGGTATAACCTGTTTACCAAGGTCAACCGCAGAGCAAGCACTTTGAATCTCTAGCTTCTCCGTTGTGGTCACTTACCAAGGTAAGGCAGGTCGTGAGTAAAAGAGTTGACTACTGCTGCTTTTTCATCATTTTTTTATTAATTTCTTTGGGATCGCTCTGTCTAGGGAGAGAAGTGTTTACAGGAAACTTAATCTTAAGAGCTTGACCTTCCACCACTGTAAAGATTTATACAAAGCCATCTGGGTTAAGGGCGAAGCTCACCCACAATCTGAAAAATCTCTAAAACTACATCAGCTATTGTAAGAGCGTCATTACAGTGGTAAGGAGAGTTCGGTCATCTTTCCAGGCAAGGGTGTAAGGTTGAGGATGAGTCGATACTTTCTAGTTAAGTTACATTTTGGTTGCAATTGGTGCTATGGCTGAATCAGTCCTCCCTCAATCGGTTACTGCTCAGGAGTCATCCCAGCCGAAAGAACGTATTCGTCGCCTGGTCTGGAAAATTGCGATCGCAACGCTGCTGTTGATGGCAGTAGGCAGCGCTACTAGGGTGATGAATGCAGGTTTGGCTTGTCCTGACTGGCCGTTATGCTACGGTCAGCTAGTGCCAAGCAAGCAGATGAATCTTCAAGTATTTCTAGAATGGTTTCACAGGCTGGATGCCGCCTTGATTGGTTTAAGTGCGATCGCTTTGGCTGGATTATCCTGGTGGAATCGACGCTTTTTACCTAGCTGGCTGCCTTGGGCTTCTACCTTTGCCTTAGGTTTAATTGTTTTTCAAGGCGTCTTGGGTGGACTAACCGTTACAGAATTGCTTCGGTTTGATATTGTTACCGCCCATCTCGGTACAGCGCTGTTATTTTTCACGACCCTACTAGTCATTGGTACGGCACTTATGCCCTACAAAGGGACTGGTGCTGTTGGTAAGTTGCCTTGGGTGGGATTAACGGCGGCGATTCTGGTTTACGTACAAAGTATCTTAGGTGGATTAGTTGCCTCCCGCTGGGCGTTGCACCAATGCTTTGGCGTGTCTCAACTTTGCACCGTGATGAATAGCCATATTGCTGGTGTAGTGCCTGCAACTCTGGCAACATTAGCTGTCGTATTTATGGCACGGCGGACGGCTGCACTTCATCCCACCTTGCGGCAGTTGGCAAATCTGGCAGGTGGATTGGTGGTTTTACAGATACTCTTAGGTGTTGCGACCTTCTGGTTACACCTGCAAGTTGAGCCGCTGACCGTTACACATCAAGCTGTGGGAGCGGCTTTACTAGGCTCGCTCGTAACCTTCACAGTTCTAGCATGGCGCGATAGCGCTACTGCCACTGAGATAAAAACCTTTACCGCAGACGCCTACGTTGGTTAAACATCCTAGAGCGTAACCGCGTTACTGCCCAAATTCTATGCAGTGCGCTTATTGTTTCACAAAAAGGAATTGGTGAAGTAATGATTGGGACAAGTGTCTCCCGTCAACATGAGAACTTCCTGCAAGTTATTCAAAGCTACTATCAACTGACAAAGCCTCGGATTATCCCACTGCTGTTGATTACCACAGCAGCAGGAATGTGGATGGCATCAGATGGACGAGTAGACCCCTTCTTGCTGTTAGTAACCCTTGTCGGTGGAACCCTAGCTGCGGCTTCTGCTCAGACGCTTAACTGCATTTATGATCGCGATATCGACTACGATATGGAGCGCACTCGCCACCGTCCGATTCCTTCGGGTCGGGTGCAGCCTCGCGATGCGTTATTATTTGCGATCGCATTAGCCTGTCTTTCTTTCACCCTACTAGCGGTATTCGCTAACCTGCTGAGTGCCTTGTTGGCAATGTCTGGCATTGTCTTCTACATGGTCATCTACACCCACTTACTCAAACGCCATACGACCCAAAACATCGTGATTGGCGGTGCGGCGGGTGCGATTCCGGCTTTAGTGGGTTGGGCGGCGGTGACGGGTACATTAAGCTGGGCAGCTTGGTTATTATTTGTGCTCGTTTTCCTGTGGACGCCTCCCCACTTCTGGGCGCTAGCCTTAATGATTCGCGATGACTACGCGAAAGTTAATATTCCGATGCTGCCTGTTGTGGAAGGAGAAGAGTCCACTACCCGACAAATCTGGTACTACACGCTGCTAGTCGTACCCGCTTCCCTATTGCTGATTTATCCGTTGGGAGAAGCTGGTGTTGTTTATGGAGCGATTGCCCTACTACTGGGAAGTATTTTTCTAAAGAAAGCATGGCTGCTGTTACAAGCGCCCACGGACAAGCAACTTGCTCGTTCAATGTTTAAATACTCTATTCTCTACATGATGCTTTTATGTACGGGAATAGTGGTAGATAGCTTGCCAATAACCCATCATCTGACGGTTGGGTTGACGACAAATCTGCAAGCTCTGATAACTGCGCTCTTCAGTTGTAGTTAACTCGCATCAGGACTGACCAAAAGCTCTTCCTCGTTGACTTCCGACAGGTATCCTGGCACCAAAAAAATCCGTCCTAAGGGTGAAGTCTTTGGATAAAACTACTGCAATAAATAATTAAGTCATAGTCCAAAGGCTTTATCCATTCAAGTGTCTACAAACGCTTGCAGGTGGCCTAATAGGCAACAACTGAATTGGAAAAGGGCGATCGCAACTATCAGGGTTAGGTGATCGCCCTTCACCATGACTTCTAATCTGTTCTAAGCAAAGACTGAAATAATGATTGTTAAACAAAACGAGACGGGTTGGGAAGTTATATACCATCGCGCCCACGCCTTGCTTGCTGCTCAACTAGCGGGACAATGGAAACGATCAAAGTCTCCAATTCGCTTGTTTGAAACGATAGCAGCGATTTCCCATCATGACGATTTGGAACGGGAATGGGAAGGCAACGAACTGACTCCTGCGGGTACACCCTTAGACTTTACGCTCGATAAGTCAACTTCAATCGAAAAGCTGAGAGAACTGACGACAAATGCCCGCTACCGGGGACGCTGGGTGGCATTGCTAATTTCTCGCCATGTAAGTTATCTAAATGAAGCCAAACGCGGCGAGTCAAAGGAACTGGACAAGCTCCTGGATGAGCAACTAGAGCATCAAAAGCAATGGCAGAAAGAGTTAAATCTTACCCAAGAGGAAGTTGATTCTGCCTACGCATTTATGCAATGGTGCGATCGCCTTTCACTGATTCTCTGTCAGCATGAAGTACCCGTCGATCAGCGTGCCTTAGAGATTTCTAAAGGACCAGATGGCAAACGGTATGACATCGTTGAATTAAGTGATGGCAAAATTACTGTAAAACCTTGGCCTTTTGAAGACGAACAGTTTACTGTCAATGTTGAAGCCTCTTACCTGACGCAAGTGACATTTAAAGATAATGTCGAACTTACAAAAGCTTTAAAGGCAGCTAAACTTGATTTGTTGGAATGGACGTTTGCTAAGGGATGAGAAAAATTCGTTTGAGATATTTTTAACCTTGTGCGGTGGGGCAATTGACTGATACTTTGTTTGAGGTGAAACTCTTACTTTTGGCGCTCAACTACCTTTAGATCTGAGGGAAAAATGCTGAAACCAAATCTCATACCCCTAGTCGCTGTTGCCCTAGTGGCGACTCCCCTAGCTGCTTTTGCTCAAAACCCTCAAGCAGCACCAGGCTTACCGCCAATTCAGCAGCAACAATCTAAGGTCAATCAAATTGAAGCTGACGCATTGGCTGAGATTGAGGAGCTGCTTACCCCAGAGCAACTGAATCAGTACAAGCGTGCTAGAAGGAGAGGAGCTGGAATAATTCCGGGACTAGAGGAGATTCAAAATCTTTCAGACAAGCAACAATCTGAAATTAATAGAATTATCCGGAACACCAGCAGACGAATACTTGATTCACTACCGCGCGCGCCACGCTAGTACCGCTACCTTGGAAGTCAAAAGTCAAAAGTCAAAAGTATTCGACCGCGCTTCCTGTGCTGGAAATGAATTCCAGCACCCAGCGTCGGTTAAAAAGCTTTATTTCTAGACTTTTGAGCGGGTTTCAGATGGTAGGCTCATGTTCGCCATGATGTGCTAGTAGAACGAGAAAAGTAACCTTGAACTCACTATAGTAATACGTCGTTAGAAAGACGCGATCGCACGGCTGCCTCCTTAGGATGATAGGGGTTGGAAGCCCCGGCTCGCTTGCAACTGTCTGGTAGAGAGAGAAGCAAGCTATGGCAGGTGAGCGGGGAGCGGTTATATAGGAGTTTGAACGGTGTATGAATAGTTCGTTGCCCCGACCTCTGGCTGTCGTGACGGGTGCCTCTAACGGCATCGGCTACGAACTCGCCAAACAGTTTGCCCAAAACGGCTTTGATCTCCTCGTCACATCTACCGGCTCAAGTATCAATGAAGCCGCCCAAGCCTTCGAGGGGCTAGGTGCCAAGGTCGAGACAGTGCAGGCGGATCTTGCCACGTATGAGGGTGTTGAGACACTCTACAACCAGATTAAGGCGGCTGGACGACCCGTGGATGCCATTGCTATCAACGCGGGTGTCGGCGTCGGCGGAGACTTCGCCCGCGAGACCGACCTGAAGGACGAACTCAATCTGATCAATCTAAACGTTGTGTCATCCGTCCATCTCGCCAAACGGGTCGTGAAGGACATGGTCGAACGCGGCAAGGGCCGAATTCTCTTCACTTCGTCCATCGCCGCCATCATGCCCGGACCATTCGAGGCCGTCTACGCAGCTTCCAAAGCGTTTGTGCATTCCTTCTCGGAGGGGTTGCGTAACGAGTTGAAGGATACGGGTGTCACCGTTACTGCGCTCATGCCGGGACCAACCGATACCAACTTCTTCCATCGCGCAGGTATGGACGACACTAGGGTGGGCGCGAACGAGAAGGATGACCCGGCTGAAGTCGCTCAACAGGGTTTCGAGGCACTGATGGCAGGCAAGGATCACATCATCGCAGGCTCGCTCAAGACGAAGATTCAGGGCAACGTAAGCAAGGTTTTGCCTGATACGGTCACGGCTGAACAGCATCGCCAGCTAACTGAGCCTGGGTCGGCAAACAAATAATTTGCGCCTAGAGAGCGACCGAATCGGCTCAGTTGACACTCTTTTCAAGTCCAGTCGCCTTACTCCCGGCTCAGCCCGTTCTTCATTCATTTCAACGGCATCCAGTTGGCTCGAAAATACACGGCACTCGCTCAAATTGAGCGGCTCGGATTTTCCGCGTCAGACGTGCACCTCTTCTGGAGTCACGAGGCTGTCGAGTTCAAAGCGTTCGCTAACCCTAGCGATGGCTCTCAAAACTAGAAATTTCATTTTCTCCAAACTATCGAAGCCCAAATCTCTTCACTTTTCACTAACAACTTAACTTTAGGAAATTTCAACCTATGAAAGCAGTTTGCTGGCAAGGCACCAACAATGTGCAGGTCGAAACCGTACCCGATCCCAAAATCATTAATCCGCGTGATGCGATTGTTAAAATCACGACAACGGCGATTTGCGGTTCTGATTTACATCTTTATGACGGCTACAACCCCACAATGAAACCGGGCGACATCCTAGGCCATGAATTTATGGGGGAAGTCGTTGAGTTGGGCAGTGCTGTCAAGAATGTGAAGGTGGGCGATCGCGTAGTTGTTCCCTTTACCATTTCCTGCGGATCGTGTTTCTTCTGCCAACGGGATTTATCGTCGCTGTGCGATAACTCCAACCCGAACGCTTGGATGGCGGAACAAATGATGGGTTATTCCCCATCAGGTCTTTTCGGCTACTCCCATTTGACAGGCGGTTACGCTGGAGGTCAGGCGGAATATGCCCGCGTTCCCTTTGCAGATGTTGGTTTGTTCAAGATTCCGGATGGGCTGACAGACGAACAAGTCGTGTTTCTGACCGATATTTTCCCGACTGGATACATGGCAGCAGAGAACTGCGACATTCAGCCTGGAGATACGGTCGCG
>JALYGX010000485.1 GCA_030776905.1 Cyanobacteriota bacterium
TTCTGGAGCAGCAAGAAGACATCTATCAAGGGCGACTATCAGAACTTCAGCAAGAAGCACGCATTGGCTGGGAAGCCTCTAGGCGAGGTGAAGTCATGGATGGCTCAACTGCAATGGAGCAAATTCGTGCAAACCTGCGATCTCGATAGGTTTTTACTCAGCACTCAGCACTCAGCACTCAGCACTCAGCACTTTGCTATAGCTTCCCAGAAGTTTCGCCCTCCTGTAGCCATAAATCCTTTCACTAGCCTTGGGCAATGCTAGGATGGCATTTGCCGCATTTGGTTATGGTTATTAATGGCAGAAACACTTTTCTTCAACGCCCTGCGCGAAGCCATTGATGAAGAAATGGCACGCGATGAAGCTGTATTTGTTCTCGGTGAAGACGTAGGTCACTACGGCGGTTCCTACAAAGTTACCAAAGATTTGTACAAAAAATACGGAGAACTGCGGGTTCTTGATACTCCGATCGCCGAAAATAGCTTTACTGGCATGGCAGTTGGTGCGGCAATGACGGGTTTGCGACCCATCATTGAAGGCATGAACATGGGTTTTTTACTGCTTGCTTTCAATCAAATTTCCAATAATGCCGGGATGCTGCGCTACACCTCCGGCGGGAACTTCAAAATTCCGATGGTAATTCGCGGACCTGGTGGTGTTGGGCGTCAGTTGGGTGCTGAACACTCTCAGCGACTAGAAGCTTATTTTCAAGCCGTTCCCGGTCTAAAAATCGTCACCTGCTCCACACCTTACAACGCCAAGGGACTGCTCAAATCTGCCATCCGCGACGACAATCCCGTTTTGTTCTTTGAACACGTCCTGCTCTATAACTTAAAAGAAAACCTGCCAGAAGAAGAGTACCTGCTGCCCCTCGATAAAGCGGAAGTCGTCCGAACGGGCAAAGATGTTACTATTCTCACCTACTCCCGGATGCGTCACCACGCCTTGCAAGCGGTGAAACAATTAGAAAAAGAAGGGTTTGACCCAGAGATAATTGACTTGATTTCTCTCAAGCCTTTAGATTTTGAGACGATTGGTGCCTCAATTCGCAAAACCCACCGAGTCATTATCGTTGAAGAATGTATGAAAACAGGTGGCATTGGGGCAGAGTTGACAGCCTCTATCAATGACCGCTTGTTTGATGAACTCGATGCGCCAGTACTGCGACTGTCGTCTCAGGATATCCCAACGCCTTACAACGGAGCTTTGGAGAATTTAACAATTGTCCAACCCCAACAAATTGTAGAGGCCGTTCAAAAAATGGTAGCCTTACGGGTCTAAGCTAGCTAAGTGAGGTCATTGCTGCTCGACTTATCAAAGTCGAAAAAGACTATGATATCACTGGATACGGCGGTTCGTAAGTTATGCAAAGACAGCGTTTGATATTAGCCTTGATTGTAGTCCTCGTGATCGCAGCGATCGTCACCCTGGTGAAGATTCCCATCAGTTTGGGGCTGGATTTACAAGGCGGGGCACAACTGACAATTCAGGTAAAGACCACAGCAGAAATTACAAAAATCACTCCAGAAGAACTGGACGCGGTTAAAAGTGTCGTTGAAGGTCGGGTCAACGGACTTGGGGTTTCAGAACCAGTGGTGCAAACAGTTGGTTCCGATCAAATTTTGGTGCAGCTTCCTGGGGTGAACGACCCACAGCAGGCCGAACGGGTGCTAGGCGGGACGGCACAGCTAGAGTTTCGCAAGCAAAAACAAGGGACAGAAGCACAACTGCCGATTGAACAGCAGGTGAGACAGGAATTATTACAGAAGCAGGTTGAGCTGCGGCAGAGCAAAGATGAAAAAGCACTTGCTGAAAATCAAGCTGCCCTCAAGCGCAGTAACGATGCCATCTTAAACCTGTTTGAACCAACTGGCTTAAACGGTAAAAACCTCAAAGACGCCCGTCCTGAACCTCTGCAAACAGGTAATGCCTGGAATGTATCCCTCCGCTTCGATCAGCCCGGAGGAGAAAAATTTGCCCAACTGACTAAAGATTTGGCGGGCACGGGTCGCACCATCGGGATTTTCCTAGATAATGCGCTGATTAGTTCGCCCACCGTTGGACCAGAATACGCACAAACTGGCATCGCCGGCGGCGGCGCTGTGATTACTGGTCGCTTCACAGCCGAAACCGCTAATGAGTTAGCTGTGCAACTGCGGGGGGGTGCCTTACCCGTGCCTGTGGAAATTGTAGAGAACCGCACGGTGGGAGCAACGTTAGGGCGAGACAGTATTCAACGCAGTATCTACGCTGGGATTGGTGGTCTAGTTTTAGTATTGATTTTCATGGGAGTCTACTACCGACTCCCTGGATTGATTGCTGATATTTCCCTCGTTATTTACGCATTACTAACGGTCGCGGCTTTTGCTCTGTTGGGTGTGACTCTAACCTTGCCGGGGATTGCGGGTTTTATCCTCAGTATCGGCATGGCAGTTGATGCTAACGTGCTAATTTTTGAACGGACACGAGAAGAATTGCGGGCGGGCAAAACGTTGTATCGCTCTGTGGAATCCGGGTTTTACCGAGCATTCTCTAGCATTTTGGACGGTAACGTGACCACGGTAATTGCTTGTGGGGCACTGTTTTGGCTGGGGTCTGGTTTAGTCAAGGGTTTCGCACTGACACTAGGTTTGGGGGTGGCAGTGAGTATGTTTACTGCCCTCACCTGTAGTCGCACGTTCCTGCTTTTGTTGGTGCTAGGATTTCCAGGGTTGCGCCAAAAGCCGGAACTATTTGTTCCTAACCCACCAGCGGCAGTGAAATCATAGGCGGAGGGGTCAAAATGAAACTCAATGTAATCAAACAGCGATCGCTTTGGTGGACTTTATCTGCCGCCCTCATTCTCGCTGGCATCATCAGCATGGTGATTTCCACAGCAACGTTGGGTTCGCCTTTACGTCTGGGTTTGGATTTTGTTGGTGGTACGCGCCTGCAATATGAGCTGGATTGCTCAAAACCCGGTAACTGCGATAAACCTATCGACATCACAACAGTTCGGCAAGTGATGGAAGCTGAGGGATTGGGCAATAGCAGCATCCAAATTTTGGGCGAGAAACAACAAGCGCTGACGATTCGGACAAAGAACTTAAATGTTGAGCAACGTACCAAGCTGCAAGATACCTTAAGTCAAAAGATAGGCGCGTTTGACCCGAAAACTGTCCAAAATGACACGGTAGGCCCTACCCTGGGTCGGCAGTTATTTAGCTCTGGCTTACTCGCGATTATTCTATCTTTCGCGGGTATCCTCATCTACCTATCCTTCCGGTTCCAGTTCGACTATGCCTTCTTCGCCTTCGTCGCCCTGTTCCACGATGTTTTAATCACGACGGGGATGTTCTCTATCTTGGGTTTGGTAGCAGGGATTGAAATCGATAGTTTATTCGTCGTCGGCATCCTGACAATTATTGGTTTCTCGGTCAACGATACTGTGGTGATTTATGACCGAGTGCGGGAGGTAATCAAGCTGAATCCAGAGCAGGACATTGACCAAGTTGTAGAGGATGCGGTTAATCAAACCCTGACGCGCTCAATCAACACAACCTTAACCGTGTTGCTGACGTTGTTTTCGATCTTCCTGTTTGGTGGGGAAACGCTGAAAAATTTTGCTCTATGCCTGATTATTGGATTTACGGCAGGCGCTTATTCGAGTATTTTCATTGCTAGTACGCTGCTTGCCTGGTGGAGAGAGCGCACTAGCAAAGCTTAGAAGATATCTAGCCCCATAAACCAATTAAAAATGCAAAATTAAAAATTACGGATTCTTCATTTTTA
The DNA here is from genome assembly GCA_030776905.1 of Cyanobacteriota bacterium. GTDB lineage: Bacteria > Cyanobacteriota > Cyanobacteriia > Cyanobacteriales > Coleofasciculaceae > CADCTM01. The sequence continues at coordinate 3,772 of JALYGX010000485.1, forward strand.
ATTGTGAACTCACCGTCAACATGGATCAGCCAGACGACCAGACGCCTCAAACAGCACCGCTAAACCTCAATCCTACCTTGAAGGCACAGGTACAACGGCTACATCAGCTAACTGTCTATGGTCGGTGGTTGCTGGTTGGTTTTCTTTGGATAACGCTTGCACCTTTGAGTTTTTGGTATTGGCGCTATGAACTTTCTCTAATGCGATCGCATTTTACCTGGGCAGCCTTGCGCTATGGTTTTATCTTCAATCCCTTACCCGCGCTTGGTCTGACTGTGTGTATTAGCCTGACGGTTGCTGTCTTGGTTTGGCAGAGTCGCAATATCTTACTGGGAATCCCACGTCAGGAACAGAAACGGCTAGAGCAACAGGTATATCGGATTTGCCAGCAAGGACCGAGTCACCCCTTGTGGAAGTGGGTTTGCAAGGCACAATCTTAATCTAACTGAAAACCGCTATGACTTCAGGCTCTGATAAGTCTCTTCGGCAACTCGTTTGAGGCGTCTGAGTTGAGCTTTCATGTCGTTCTGCGTCCAACTAGAAGCGAAGGTATTGAAACCCCAGCTAATCACAGGGTTGGGAATTTGAAACTCGAAACGGTTGAGCAGGCGCGTGCCTTTGTTATTTGGCTGGCACTCCCAGCGATCGCGCCCTTGGAAAAATCCTTTAAACTCCCAAATGACTAAACCTGGCTCTCGTTCCACGACAACGCTATTGAGGGTAGGCTGTAACACGGGAATTTGAATCACGAAGCGACTGCGACTCCCGATATTCGTACTCCACTCGCCTATAGGTTCGCAACGCAGGGCTGGGTTGAGCCAACGGTGCATTAAAGTTTGGTCAGTGATGCAGCGCTCGACAACTGTGGCGCTGGCATTAATTTGGATCGATTGTTCAAAAACTTGAGCGTTTGACATTATTGATTCAAAAACTTAACAGCCTATCCGTGTGATGTTGCTCCTGTTAATACTGTGCCTTTGATTACGCATCACTGCAAAAAAAGAGGTTTTATCGCTAAAAAACAGCAAATTGTGGATTCTTATGGCTTAATTATCCATATGGATAGAGTTAAAACCGCGATTTGAAGAGTAAGGTTGTCCATGACTATCTCAGGCTGTCAATCTTCAAATCGCTGTCTCCCTGGTGACGAAGGTACTGATTGATTGAGAAGATGAATACCATCAATGGCGTTCGGCACGGTCGTCACAAGTTCCGTGTTGAAGTCTGGTGAAACTTGAGAATAACGCAAGAAGGAAGACCATGAATGAAACTTGGGTAGGTATCGTCCAAATTATGGGAGTAGGAGTGCCGATCTGGGTGCATCCAAGTTTGGCGCAGGCACCGAATCAACGCCTGCCAGTCGTTCAGACGGGAGTTGGATATATTGACCAAATTATCGGCAACCTCAGCCTATTTGTTCCTCAGTTACTAGGAGCGATCGCGATCCTGCTGATCGGGCTGATCATCGCTGGGATTGCTAGGGCGGTGACAAAAGGTCTGCTCAATCGCACCAATGTTGATAACAAACTCGCTGAGTGGGTGACGGGTCGCCAGGGGGGACAAGACAGCCCCCAAATTGAGGACTGGATATCCGGTGCGGTTTATTGGATCATCATTGTCTTCACAGTGGTGGCGGTTCTCAACACCCTAAACCTACAAGCCGTTTCTCAACCCCTAAACAATTTTCTCAACCAAATTACTGGCTTTTTGCCTAAGCTCTTAGGCGCAGCGATATTCTTGGGCGTTGCCTGGTTGCTTGCCACACTCGTCAAGTTAATCACAACACGGGCGCTGCGAGTAGCTCGTTTGGATGAGCGTTTAAATCAGCAAGTAGAGACTCCCCCAGCTAGGCCAGGAGAAGCCCCACCCCGCCCAACCAACCAGTTTTCCCTCGCCGATACGATTGGTAATGCGCTGTACTGGTTTATCTTTCTCCTATTTCTGCCAACCATTTTAGAAAGTTTGGGCTTGCAGGGAACCCTGCAACCCGTGCAGGTGCTGCTGAATAATATTCTAGGAATTCTGCCGAATATCTTGGGAGCCGTCTTGATTGGAGCTGCCGGTTGGCTCCTGGCTCAAGTGGTGCGCCGTATTGTCACTAACTTGCTCGCTGCATCCGGGACTGACCAGTTGGGTGCTCGGTTTGGACTTAGGCAAACAGCGGGCGGTCAATCGCTGTCTTGGATTATCGGCACGATTGTCTATGTCCTGATTTTAATTCCCACTGCGATCGCGGCTCTCCAGAAGCTACAGATCGAGGCCATCTCAGCGCCTGCGATCGCGA
>JALYGX010000486.1 GCA_030776905.1 Cyanobacteriota bacterium
GCTAAGACTATCTAGGCGTTTACTTATGCAGGAATCAACACTGGGTTGATGATGTGGATAATACTGTTATCAGCAGCAACATCCGGTATTGCAACTGTAGCATTATTCACCTTAATTCCACCATTGGAAGCATCAGTCTTCACATCTGAACCTTCAACCCTAGTAGCGGATTTAAACAAGCGTTTGACTAGCTCATAAGTATATAGATTGTACTGAAACTATTTAAATCGTTACAAAAAACTCAATACAGATCACCTAAAACTATGTAGTCTTGATGTAATCAATGTATTGTATTAGCTCATTAATAAGTTTCAAAATTCATTGGTAATCTACAGCTAGGGACTAAATCTTTAGTAGGTAAAGATTCTACTGCTCGTCCTATCTTCAGAATAAAAAACTAGAGACGTGGAAGATTGACTGCCCATGAGAGCTTAGTACTGCTAGCGTAACTTAGCTGCTCTCGAATGAACTAGCGGTAGCGACTCACCGAGCGTTTGTTTGAACAAACGCTTCACACGTCTCTAGGAGCTATCTCTACTGGAAAAAATTTGAACGAAAAAGACACAACGCCTCAATACTCGTCTAATCAACGAGCGCGTTTGACAGAGCCATCTGCGTATAACTCAAGTGGCACGAGCTGGACTTTACCGTTGACGTTGACCTTCGTGTATACGATTCTTTCTAAAGGAGAATGGTTGTTGTTATAGCGACGAGACATTTCAATCACCCCGTAAAATTCAAGAGTTTAAAAGCTTGTGATGCAGGCAGCGACATAACATTTTTTTCTGCCTATTTCTGTAATACAAAAAACATTGTAAAGATAAGGGCAAACTGAACCGATAGATTATAAAGGTTTCAAGAAGATTAGCTGGGGAAGGTCAACGCTAAGGGCTAAATAGCAATAACCAAAGCGGCAGCGTCAACAAAAGACCCGTGGAGCCAACAGCGAGTGCGGTGACAGCTAAGTTGCGATCGAGGTTATAGACTTCTGCAATTACCAGGGTGGCAAAGGCTGGAGGCATTGCCATTTGCAGAACAATGACGAGTTGGGGTGGACCCGTGATGCCCAGAGATAATAGCCCCATACCTAAGACAAACGGGACAATCAGCATTTTAATGCCCAGACTAACAGACGCCTGTCTGAGATAACGACCGGATTCTAACTGACTCAGCCGCATCCCAATTAAAATAAGCGAAAGCGCGATCGCACTCCAGGCACATCCTTTTAGACCTCGTTCAGCTAGATCGGGTAATGGAATTTGACGAAACCATAGTCCAAACCCTAAACTCCACAGCGCTGGGTTTTTCAGTACCGCTCCCACTAGCTGCCGATGACTCTGTGCCTCTGTGCCAAAACGAGCCGCAAGCAAAACGCCCAAGCCATAAGCCCCAACGGTAGTGCCCAACATATCGTAAAAAATTGCCCAGCCGAAGTATTTTTCTCCCACCAAGGTCAAAGTGACGGGGAAACCCAGATAGCCAGTATTTCCCACCATAGACGCCAACAGGAAACTGCCTTGTGCGGGTTTGCTCCAAAACGTTAAAGAGGCTTGTTGCGGCTTTTCTCTGGCATCAGTGGCACTTTTGAGTACCTGTTGTTTAATCCAACTCCAAGCTAATGCTGCCCCTAAGAAAATTGCCATCCATGCTGCCACAGGCGCAATCCAAATAGCTCCGGATAAATCTGCACCACGCAGAAAGGTAATAATGCTGAAGGGAACACCAACCCAAAAGAGAAATTGACCGATGAAGGTTGGTACTTTCTTGGGTAAAAAGCGTCCCAATAGCCACCCCAGCAAAACAGCACCACCTAGGTGAATATAAAGATCGATCAACGGTTGAAAAAGCTCAGTATCAAAACGGGACACGATCATTTCTGTCTTCGGACACCTGTACGATGGTAAGCCAGTCTCTAGGAAATGAGGGGTTGAGATAATACGGGAGCATCGGCTCCTGCTAAACTAGCGACCGTCTAGAATTCGGTAAGTTAAGTGTTAAATTTCAGTGCAGGAGTGGATTCTTGAATAACGGTGGTATCCCAGGAAAACCAGCAAAATTCTCAGTGTCACCAGAAGACGATATTCCGGAGGCAATGCGGGATACACCGGATGTCAAACCCCGGTCTCGGTTGAAGCCTACGTTGCTAATTGTGGGAGTCGTGGGATTAGGAGCGATCGCACTTTTGCTCAGTATGTTGTTATCCAAACCTAAACCCCAGTCAAGCGTAGCATCTTCCCCAACGCCAACAACTGCTGGTAGCCAGACACAAACCAGTAATGCCGATACCCTTTTAGGGCATCTTCCCTATAAAGAAGCGCCAAAATCAGAACTCAAACCCATCACACCAGATGGCGGTCTTCAACTGCGCGGCGCGGCTGCCCAAAAATTTCAAGAGATGTCAGCCGCAGCAGGGCAAGCTGGTGTAGTCTTGGTGCCAATTTCTGGTTTCCGTTCTGCGACAGACCAACAACACCTATTTTTTGATGTTAAGGCGGAGCGAGGACAGGTAACCACTAAACGGGCAGAAGTTAGTGCGCCCCCTGGCTATAGCGAGCATCACACTGGCTATGCTGTGGATATTGGTGATGGGAATACACCTGCAACCAACTTGAGTCCTGACTTTGAGAAAACCCCTGCCTTCCAGTGGCTGGAGAAAAATGCGGCTTACTACAGCTTCGAGCTGTCGTTCCCCAAGAACAATCCTCAAGGTGTTAGTTATGAACCGTGGCACTGGCGCTTTGTAGGCGATCGCGATAGCTTAGAAACTTTCTATAGAGCCAAAAACCTAACTCGTTCCACGTCAGCGCCATCAACAGCACCTGCCTCGACCCCTGCGGCAACACCACCAACACAACCTTCCCCAACACCCTGAACCCCGGCAGTAGAAAAACAGCTTAATATTTATTTACAGCCATCTCGTAAAAAACTAATAACTAATAGCTAAACCAATGCAGCAAACTGCCCTAAATCTAATTGCCATTGGCGTCTTTGGCATGACACTTTCGGTGCTGCTAGGCCCGATGTTCAACATCCCAGCAGCAATTCCTGCCTTGACGACTCTCGGTGTCTTAAGCCTTGCCACGCTAGATTCCTTCCGCTTCCAAGGCAAAGGCGCTACCCTGATGTTAGATTGGCTTGCTGGTACTTCTAGCGAACATCGCGATCGCATCGTGCGGCATGAAGCGGGTCATTTTCTCGTTGCTTACTTCCTGGGTATCCCCATCACTGGCTACACGCTGACGGCATGGGAAGCGTTCAAGCAAGGTCAACCCGGATTGGGAGGTGTCACGTTTGATTCAGAGGTGTTTCCCACAGATGCTCTTGCCGTTGGCGAAATGCGATTAACCTTAGAGCGATTTTGCACGGTCTGGATGGCTGGAATTGCCGCCGAAA
>JALYGX010000487.1 GCA_030776905.1 Cyanobacteriota bacterium
ACACCAACCCCAACACCAACACCAACCCCAACACCAACCCCTCAACCTAACCAGGACAGTGGCTCAACTGACACACCTGGTGACACTAGCAATTCGTCTGGAGGGGACACAAACGATAACCGCAATACGGCAGTAGCACAGGTTGACGCTCCTACTAGAGAAGCGCAGAAAGATTCTTTTTCTACGTCTTCTTCAGATCAGGCTAAATCTGACGTAGTTTCAGCGCTTGAAGAGCCTTTCACTCGCCAATTTGAAGAGTATTTGGGGCAGTCTGTAAAGACTCCGGCTGTGACCCTGGCACAGGCTCGTGATATTCTTCACAAAGTTGAGGAAGCCACTGGGGTGAAACCAGCACTCATCTATGTAACATTTGTGCCACAAGGGGTTACAAGGGAGGATCGTTCAGGTGTACTCTCCCCAACCCAAGACCCGAACTTGAAAGCTAAAAATTCTCAAGATAAGTTGGAATTGCTGCTAGTGACAGCTGAGGGTTCACCAATTCGTGTGCGGGTGGATGGAACAACGCGCGAGAAAGTCTTCAAAGTTGCTGATGATTTTCGTTCTGGAGTGACCAACGTCAGAAGTGGACGCGGTTACTTGCCTGCAGCTAAACAACTCTATCAATGGCTGGTAGCACCCCTAGAAGCTGACTTAAAAGCGCGAGGCATCCAAAATCTAACCTTCCTGTTGGATACGGGTTTGCGCTCTGTCCCTATAGCTGCCCTCCATGATGGTCAAGAGTTTCTGATAGAGAAGTACAGCGTTGGTTTAATGCCTAGTCTGACGCTCAGTGACACCCGGTATAAGGATGTTAGAAATTCACAAGTTCTAGCGATGGGTTCGGCAAAATTTACCGATCTCAGACCCTTACCAGCAGTGCCTGTAGAGTTATCGACAATTACACCTTCTCTGTGGAAGGGCAAGTCTTTCCTGAATGATGCCTTTACTCTGGAGAACCTGAAGGCTCAACGCAAGCAGCAACCTTTTGGAATAATTCATCTAGCAACTCATGCCAGTTTCCGACCAGGGGCACCTAGCAACTCCTACATCGAACTTTGGAACAGTAAGCTGCGGCTGAATCAATTGTCTGAGTTAGGCTGGAATAACCCAGCCGTAGATCTATTAGTGCTGAGTGCTTGTAGGACAGCTTTAGGAGATGAGCAAGCTGAGTTAGGCTTTGCCGGGTTAGCCGTGCAAGCTGGAGTAAAATCAGCGATCGCATCCCTTTGGTCTGTCAGTGATGAAGGAACTCTAGGGTTAATGACATCACTATACGAGCAGCTAAAGCAAGCACCGATTAAGGCGGAGGCGTTGCGGCAGGCACAAATAGCCATGATCAATGGGCAGGTGCATCTTTCTAGCGGTAAGTTAATGAGTGGCAACAAGTCTGTGTCTCTGCCACCCGAATTATCTAAGTTCAGAAGCAAAAAACTTGAACATCCCTATTACTGGGCAGCGTTTACCATAATTGGCAATCCCTGGTAGTTTTGAATTAAAAATTCAAGATTAAAAGTTAAAAACGAAACACTTGTTTTTTAACTTTTAATCGTTGTGACGAAGGGGAGCGAAGGCTTGATAAATTTAAGGCAAATTCGTCAATCCAAGCCATTTGTACGCTCCCTGCTTGATTCGCCTGCCAAACTCTACCCGTCGTTACATCCAAACACGTTAGCCAGCCCTTGCCATAAACTCTGGTATCAATACATATGGCATGACCGAGATTAATAGGGACGCCACTTTTTTGACTAGTATGCCCACAAACCATAGTTTTGCCAGAAAAGTGTGGGGCTGGATTGCCAAACTTTTCCCAGAACAGCATATAGTCGGGTTGCTCTGCCAAAGGCAAATGGGGAGAGGCGTTAGCATGGACGAAAAAGTGTGTCTTTGTTTCGTACCAGTCCACGCAGACATTCTGGATAAAGTTCCAGTGGCTGTCAGGTACGTCAGCTAACTTACCAGCTTTGCCAGATTTTGAGTAAGACGCGAGGGTAGCATCACCGCCACGACTCAGCCAATAGGACTTTTTGTAGCGCCGAACTGCCTTTGGGAGTGCTTCGCGATCGCGTGCTTGTAGCATCATCACTTCGTGGTTACCGCGCAGTGCCGTAAGCTGACCAGTATCGTGCAGCACCATCAATCGCTCGATTACGCCTTTTGAGTCTGGCCCTCGATCTATATAGTCCCCTAGGGTGATGATTTTATCGTTCGGATGTGGATTCACGGCGGCGATGAGAGTATCAAACGCCATTGAACAGCCGTGAATGTCACCAATGGCAAGAATACGCATGGTCAACTCAGATCGGGTTCATGAATTGCAGTGACAAATTGCGGCGCAGCAATCGATTTGCTCCTTGTCGCTCTTTCTGTTTCACTTGTTCCAGCATAGCGAGAGTACTAGTTAACTGACACAGAAACTAATTGAAAGTGCTAAGTGAGGGAGGAGAAAGACTTTCATTACTTCGTGGTGGGCGAAGCTGGGAAGGGCAACAGCAGGCTGAGCAAGACTAGACTACTACTATAGACTGAAGGACTACTTATGGAAGCTCAAACCAATAAGGAACTTTCCCACGATTGGAAACGGTGGCTTGCAGACAATAAGTTGCACAACCAAACTGATAATTCAATTATCCAGGCGATGCTTCAAAATGGCATAGATTGGCAAGTTGCTATCCAAGAAGTCAATAGCATCACCTCCGATCCATGCTTTCAAGCAGCAACAAATATCCCCTATTTAAGAATGTCAATATCATAGAAGTCGTTCTAGAACCAGGAGAATTAATTTTCATTCCTGTCGGTTGGTGGCATCAAGTTAAGTCACTCGATACCAGCATTTCTCTTTCTTTTACTAACTTTGTTTTTCCCAATCAATATAACTATAAAGACCCAAATATCCCCTACTGGTAAAAGGGTAGTTGTTCAGGGATAGTCGTTGTGAATTGTTCAGGCTCCTGTCGAGATTAGACTTTCCAAAGCGTGTTGGAGGTCTTGAGTCAGGTCAGCCACGGCTGTTCTCGCACCCCGACGACTCGCATGATAGGCTGAGTAACGGTCTGAAACCGATAGGGGCTGCCCTATAGTCATCTGTACCCGTTGCTTGCCTAACCGAGGGCGCTGAAAGGGGTTACTGCCATCAATCCGAGTCACCATATCCCATAGAAGTAAGATTGTCTCAGCAAAGCGCTCTACCGTCTGTTTTTCAAGAACGTAATGACCCGTTACGGCGACAAACGTTTCTACCAGCCGCATATGCCACATCCGCAGATTGGCTTCCTCCGCAATGCGATCAGCCAAGCCCCGTTCTAGAGGAGACAGCGCTTGAATATCCTTTAGATCTTCTCGATAGATATAATTCCAGCCCGCCTGCTCTAAGCGACGACAGCGATCGATTAAACTCCCCTTTGGCGGTAAGTTAAAATGCTCCTCTGCTACTTGTAGGGCAACGTTCAGCATAGCCTGGAGACGAGCGGCTAAGGCTTCATTGGCATTAGTCAAAGAGTCTTGCTCTAAGAGTCTTTTGCCTTCACTCGCCGTTGGCACACTTTGATGATAGAAGCGGGTGTAAAACTCCTCCATTAATGACAGTAAATGCTCGCCCAAACGAAATAGCCTACGATAAAGAGACGCTTCATAAGGAGAGAGGGTTGAGGCAACAGACTCGGATGGTTGAAGATTAGGCGATTGATTTGAGTTTTCCGCCTGGGCTACGCCTTGGTGCGCTGACAACTGTTCTGAGTGAATACCACTGACGGCTTCTAATTCACTTAAAAGCTGTTCTATAGATTGCCAGGGAGCATCGATATAACGGTATTGAATTCCCACGGGTACAATCAAAACCTGCTCCGAGCGTCCAGCCTTGAGCAAATCTTCAACACACCAAAATCCTAATTGAGCAATGCCTGGTTCTAGGGAGCTGATAATCTCATTGTGACCGTTAACGGCTCCTTCTGGGGCCGCTGCCATAGGTAGGTGACTATTGGCAAACAAATCACGAGCCGATCGCAATCCCGTCCAATCAGCCTTGCCCCGATGGATGGAGGTGCCACCCAAGCGAGAATAGAGCCAGCTTACCCATGCTCCAGCCCATAATGGAATCCCCCGGTCGTAGATAAAATGAGCATGAATCGGACGCTGTAGCGATACACCTTGTTGCTTGGCAACCTGTGGCACGATGCGCCAAAGCAAGTGCGTCATACAGAAAGGGTCATCAACACTGGGATGGCGAAATGCCATCAAAAAGCGAGTCTTCCCGTCCTGAAACTGGCGATACAAATCAACCAAAACCTCAACATTATCAGCTTGAATTTCGCTAATCGCAGTTTGCGATCGCATCCAAAAAGGCAGCACCTGCTGGGCGACTCGTAGAACCAACGGGTTGAGGGCTGGCGGGATAAATTCTAGAGGAGGTTGAGCATGGATAGTCAAATCGGGCAAGGTCGTTTTCTCCTGAATAAGCGATCAACGCTAACCTGACAGGGTTAACGCACATCCTAGACTTAGCTGAGATAATGATTATCCACTCTGGAGATATAAAAGCACCATCTCGGTTGTCCCCCTAGTTAATCTTGACGCGGAAGCGAATAAAACCAAAATTCGTACCCTCTACATTAGAAATATTCCCTAAATTCACAATTACCGCTCCGTCAGGATTGGTTTGGCTAGGGCAGGCATTTCCTGTAGGCAAGGGTGCTAAGGGCGAGAAGAAATTACCGTCTATTGAGGTTTGCCCAGTAATGGCTTGGATGCTGCCGGGAATAAATGTTGTCCCCTCCGGAATTAAATCGCAGAAATTGATATTGTTAGCTGGGCTACTACCATCCGAGAGAAAATAGATGGTGTACTCAACTTCATCGTTGCTTTGTAGTGGATTGTCAGCCCCTAGCTGATAAACTCCCACAGGGGGTAGTTGAGACCAACCTGGTGCGTTGTCATTCTGGTCAGTTGGGTCATCCACAAAGCTATTGAAATTAATACCTGTTAGTGGAACACCGCCTTTAGTTACATTCGTCAGTCGCTTCACCAGACGCAGATTGGGTTGAAGAGGGACGACAGGAACAATAGTTGCGTCACTAAGCACAGGGGTGGTTAGGTCATCGGTTGGGGTGGGTGGGAAGCCGTTACCGGAGACAGTACCTTGGTTTACTACTTGAGTGACGCCATTAGGAAGGGGATTGTTAATTCTGACTTGGAACGTGACAGTAGCGGCATTGTTGGCACTGATTTGACCACTTGTTGCTGTATCGGGACTGTTAACGGCTGTGGGGTTCACAAAGGGCATAGTCCCACCAACATCCGGTACTGCCGTGCCATTAAGTTGGGTGCTACCAGGAACGTAAGTGGTATTCGCGGGAATGGCATCTTGGAAGTTGACATCGATAGCCGGGTTGGGGGTATTGTTGCTAATAGTGATGGTGTACTGAAGAATGTCATCCGGTTGGGCATTCCCGTTATTGAGTCCATTGAGGTCAGTGACAGTCTTATTCGCCACTACAGGACCGACAACTAGGGTTGGATCTTGTACGGTGTTGTTCGTCAAATCGCTATCCCCTTGCGTTAACACCTGTGCTTGGTTGACGTAGCTACCAGGGGCTGATGTCACGTTAACGTTGAGGGAGAGGTCTGGGAGGCTACCACCCGGATTCACGGCGGGACCATTGTAAACACAGGTGACTTCTTGTCCTACTGCGGAGCAGTTCCAGCTAGTGCCAGTAGCTGAGACAAAACTAAAGCCCTCAGGCAGAGTGTCTGTTATGGTTACCGTGCCATAGGTCGGACCTGTAGCAGTTGGTAGATTCTGTACTCTCAGGGTGTATGTGCCAGTTCCTCCTGGAACAAAGTTGCCTGTGTGAGTCTTGGTTATTGCTAAATCCGGTAGGGGTGGGGTTGCAATGGTTTCCACCCGCACGTTGATCAGTTCATGAAAATTTATCCCTTCACCTGTTGAACTGGCAAAACCAAACTTGAAACTGTCCGGTCGGTTTGCCGGAGCCGGAAAAGAGTTCAAAATTGTTTGATAGGCCGTACCTGTCCCAGTAGGGTCTATTTCTAACGTGATGGTGTTATTGGTATTGAGCGTAACCCTAACTCTCCTCCTGGTATCTGGGGCTGTACGCGAAGTAGCCGTAGGGTTATCTAAGCTGAAACCTCCAGGGATAGTAGCCAAGTTACCGGAATTGCCTAGGAAGCAGTACCCTGTGAGTCCACTACCCGGCCCTCTAACTGTTACTGAATCTTTAATCTGTGCCTCTGGTGGCGATAAGCCTAGTCCACCACCGAAGGGAGATTGAGATTGAGGAGGACACTCATTACCTCGTCCTTCATAGTCATTCGCAAAGTTGCCAAACTCATCAAGTCCAACACCCAGGTAGGCATTAGTTAGCCCTGGGCTAGTGCCACTTACACCTAACCTTTGGGCATAGCCAAGGGCACCACCTTCTGAACCAAAAACAGGCGCGGTGGTATTGCCGTCGAACAAGAAGAAACTTGTCCCATCGGCTCCGGAACCTGGACCTGCGCCACCACCTCCGTAGGCGAAGTAATCGAAGGTGATGACCAAGCCTTGATTGGCAGGAATGGCGTAGTCGTAAAAAACAAAACTTCGTATGTCTTGTTGCGTATTGGTCAACCTAAGTGTTCCTGTTCCAGGAGCATCGGACGTTGTACCACAGTTGGGAATTGACCCTAGCGGCGATGTCCCTGCGGCTGTCAAGCAAGGCCTGAATGTTCCACCAATCGTCCATCCATAGGAGGTGGTGTCGCGGAAGTCCTCTTCGACGATTGTCACGTTAGCAGTTGCAGGTGAACTACTAGCGGCGAATAGCAGGAGTGCGCCACTGGTCAGCCAGCTCAGACGCCAGCGTCTAATTACAGAAGTCAAATATTGGTCAACAAATTGCATGGTAGAGCGTAGCAACAGCCGCCGCCATAAGGTACGGGGCAAAGTCGGCTGCGCTAACATACTTCACGACAGGATGCCAAGTAATCAGCCCAAAGCTAGATGGTAATTGCCCTTTATGTATGCGCAGATACATTGAGCGATCGCACACTCTCCCTCGATCTCACTTCATCGCGGTTGCAACCGAGCCTTGAGGCTGGTATACACTGATACAATTAACCTGTGGATTGCCAGTTGCCTAATTATTCCTAGTCGTCAAAGTTGGCATCTAACACGAGAGTACCGTCAGTTGATAGCACGATGTAGCGGTAATTGCGTGGAGCGACACGCCAAAATTGCCTCAATTGCTGCACGTTGTAGCCATTGGGCACATTAATTTCAAAATATCCGTGTTCCGGAACCCAAGCGATCCACATGCCACTGTTCGCTTGGCTGTAGCCCATTTTGCTCCAGAATAAATTGCGAACTGATTGCTCTTGCGTTTTGCTAATGGGTACACGCACCAGTCGCCAAGACGGAGTACCAGCATTCCGCAGCGCTTCGCGGGGGAGCTTGTCGGGTAGCGATCGCCCAATGCTGTTGAAGTACCAGCTATAGCGTGCCCGCTCAGTCAACATATCAAAGCGCGTACAACCGTCATACAATGCCGAAAGCAAGCGACCATCGCTGGCATAAACGCTATGCGGGTAGTTGCTGAGTCGCAACAGGTTAAGGACTTCCTGTTTTTGTGAGTTACGGAGTTGATCAAAACTCGGAGCTAGTGTGATGCGATTGCCTTGCAAGCGTTCATACACTCGTACTTTGCCCCAAGGATACGTTTCTCGGCGCTGCAATTCTTCCCAAAGCTGCTGCACTTGCGGCTGCGCTTCCTCAAGCGACGGACCAGCGCCAGGGCAGTTGGCTTGAGCCGGAGGTGCAGCAACCACAATGTTTAGGCTAGCAGGGATTAGCAGTAGCCAAAGTAAATTGCGGCATAACATATTACTTTCTCTACCTATCACTCTATACTCATAACCATCCGCTGCCAGCAGGTTACCTATCGCCACAGATAGCAAAAAGACATCGCAATGGCAGTAATGTGCCTGCTAACCTTGACGGTGGGTATGGTAGGTGGGTTCCTTGTGCGATCGCTCTTTGCACCCCAACAAACGTGACCGCGCCCCCTAGCCTCGTAAGATACGGGACGCTGTAGCCTTACACGACACCTCTTTCTTTGAGAAAAGCCTCAAAAGTCTCTCGGTCAGGCAGAGAAGGTTGTGCCCCAGGTTTAGTTGCAGAAATCGCCCCAGCAGCAGCGCCCCACACTACGGCTTCTCGTAAAGAACGCCCCTCCGCCCAAGCCACGGCTAACCCTCCATTAAAGGCATCTCCTGCCGCTACTGTATCAATCGCTTGAACGGGGAAAGCTGAGACAAAGAACGTTTCGTCTTCTGTAGCACAGAAAACACCGCGATCGCCTAATTTTACAATCACCGTACCCACGCCCCGCTTCAGTAATTCAACTGACGCCTGAGAAGCCGCATCTTGCCCATCTACGGGAAAACCGACCAACTGACTTGCTTCAATTTCGTTGGGTGTAATGATATCTACTAATGGATAAAGTTCAGCAGGGATGTCTGCTGTAGCGGGTGCTGGGTCGAGAATCACGGGTATGCCAGCTTGACGTGCCGCTTGGGCCGCTAATAGAACAACGGGTAAGGGAATCTCCAGTTGTAATAAAAATACAGACGCGCCCGGTAACAAATCCGTAAGGCGTTCCACATCCTGCTGATTCACTCGCCCATTAGCACCAGCAACGATGATGATGTTATTTTCACCCGCCTCATCTACAGCGATCGCAGCTACGCCAGAACTCGCTGAGGGATCGACTAAAACGCCATCAGTACGAACGCCAGATGCCTGTAAACCAACAAGCAACTGACGCCCAAAATCATCATTGCCCACACGTCCTACGATTTGAGTGCAAATACCAAGCCGCGCCGCCGCTACAGCTTGATTTGCCCCTTTACCACCAGCGGCAGTAAAAAACTCATAACCTTGCAGCGTTTCACCAGCAACTGGCAACCGAGGAGTTCTGGTTACCAAATCCATGTTGATGCTGCCGAAAACAATAATGTTAGTCATTAGTCATTGGTTAACTGACATTGGACAAAAGACTAATGACAAAGAACAAAGAACTACGCTGTGACAGCGGGTTCTAGACCTAGCTGGCTCATGAATCGGTCAACATCGAAATGTTGAGCCATCAACTGCCGCATACATTCCACCTTGGCGGGTTCGTGAAGGCGCACCTGACCAAAGGCGTTATCAATGATCTCGACTGTCGTGAGTGTATCTAGGTCAACTGACAGCACAGGGATTTCTAACTCTTCAGCGCGGCTGAGGATAAAGGGTTGGGGTGGTATGTGACCCGTAAGGATTAAGCACTGCGTTGAGGTTTCTAGTGCTGCCATCTGAATATCAGCGCGATCGCCTCCTGTGACCACTGCCATATTCCGGCGCTTGCGGAAATACTTCAGGGCTGAATTAACATTCATCGCGCCAATTGTCAAGCTTTCTACCATCAAGTCCAAGCGGTCAGAACGGCAAAGCACTTCCGCTTGCAACTGAAGCACGAGTTCCCGGACGCTGACACTTCGCAGCAGAGGGTTAGTCGGTGTCATCCCCAGTACTGGAATTTTTTGCCGTTCCATAAAAGGTCGCATGGTTGATTCTGCCATTGCTAGCTGGTCGGCGGGAATATCATTAATCAATACTCCGACCAAACAGTCGCCTAAGTGTTGCTTGGCAAACAACAGAGTCTCTACCAGCAAAACCGAATGAAAGCGAGCGACTAAAAGGACGGTGGCATCAATTTCTTGAGCAACTTCCAACAACGATAAGTTAAATAAGCTGCCTTCAAAGAGGGTTCCTGGTCCCTCTATCAAGACTAGATCGCCGCTCGGTTGTTGGAGATACTGCTTTAGAGACTGACGGTAATCCGTGGAGTCATCGCCTCGCAGGCGTTTTTGAATCGTTTCTGCATCTAGGGACAGCAGAGGCGATCGCAATCCCTTTTGGGGTAAGTTGAGTACTTGCGTCATAAACCGGACATCTTCTTCAATTGCATCCGGTTGATTGGCACTCAGAGAGGTTCCCAATGGTTTAGCGTAGCCGATGTCTAAGCCTTTCGCTTGCAACTGATGGGCAACCCCCATAATCGTTGCCGACTTACCGCTGTAGGCTTCTGTTGACCCAACGAGCAAATACTTAGCGGATTTTGCCACCCCTGCCTTCCTTTAATGTTATTGATTACAACTTGTACTCACTCATCAATGCGTAGCAGCTTCCGATAAAATGCTTGGGTAAAATCGGTTGAGCGCGATCGCCTGAAATTCATGATTACTTCAATTAAGTAATTCATAAACTCAGAATTTGCCATAGTTACTTCGTAACTCAGCTCCGCGTTCCCATCAAACTGCAATCGGCAGCGAGTCAGGTCAGCAGGAAGCTTAGAGACAAACCAAGTTGCCACAAAGGGAATGCCCTCAGCGCCTTCAATCCGGCGCTGACCTTCTAAAGAACCCTGTTGATAGAGACTAAGTGCCAGTGGGAGCATATTGCGCTTTGCCCCCTGGTAGTAGGGCATATACATACCAACGGCTCCTTTGTCAGCAGGTTGAAGTTTTTCGATAGACATAGGTTAATCTTCCTCAATTTCCGTTAATGAGAGCAGGTGATACTATCTCTAGTGGTCAAATCCAGTGACAGCAACGGATTAGGCTGAGGTTATCAGTTTAGGAAAACCATTCATCTTCTGCACTCTTATGCTCTCTTTTCAAGTGTATGACACTCTAATTCGTGTTTTGTCAACTCGCCTTTGATGAGGTTGTAGCATCTGCTACCAAGGTTTTAGAATCAGGCAAGGCTGGAGTCAGATTGGTTGCCTTGCGACTGAACAGTCTGAAGTAAATTTCGACACAGAATTCTTTGATGGGATAAGCCAAAAAGGTCAAGGGATTAATCGTCACGATGATGTTACGGACATCTCGCACTGCCAGATTGAGAATTTGCTTGGCAACGTTATCCGCTGACATGACTCCAATCGGATTGAGATTACTTTTAAAGGGTCCAAGAATCAGCTTGCGTACTACACAGGGAGCATCAAGACGGCGCAGCGTTACCAAGTCTCCCAACGACCGTTTGGTTAACTCGTAGAGAGGACTTAAAGCCGGGCTAACTTCTGCTTCGGAGGTATTGACCCAAACTTCTTTGGTCGCCACATCTTCGTTAGTGCGCACGGTGGTAAAAAAGAGTTCCAGCAACCGCCAGCTCGAAAAGGTGTTGATTTCGTAGGATTTAGCGATCGCGTCGGCAGTTCGTTCGCCATGTACGTTAATGCCGTGATTGAGAATCAGAATATCCACCTTTTCCAGAAGTGTGGCTAATTCTGACTCTTTTCCCACTTGCCAGGTAATTGTTTGTACTGGCAAGCTTTCACCCTTCACATCTATGGTGATAGCTTGCTGTGTTGAAGTCAGAGCAATTACTTTCGCTCCACGAGTATGGAGTTGTGCCAGAAGACTTCGCCCCAGCGTTCCGGATGCTCCTGTCACCGCGATCGTTTTGCCTTTGAGTGAAAGTGCTGTCCCCATAAGCTTGTCCACCAACGTCAACGTACCGCAATAGTAAGCCTTTTGGTTATCAAAGTGATGCCGCCAGTGGTAGGGGCGATTTACACTCCAACAAGAGGGAGGGGTGAGGAAGGCACCGGGGAGATGGGTGAAATCGGTCAATTCATTTGCCCACTCCCACCCACAGCCACGAGCGATCGCACTGAACAAGAACGTTAGGGTATAGAGAGAACCTGCCAAAGCTGCCCAGTGCTGCTCTGGTGTAACTGTATAAGCTACACCCCACAGCAACAAACTTAATAGCAGCATGAACAAGCATTCTGGCACATCGTTCCGCCATTGAGCTTGGCGATAAATAATGTCGCTTGTGGCTGTCAAATCTGGACGGAAAACGCGATGATGCCATACGTGTAACCGATACAAAGGAGGCCAATAATGGGACAAGACGTGGTAGAAGTCTCGCACGAGTTCTACCCAAAGAACGGAACCCAGTCCCCAAGCGGCTGTAGTTATTAAAGAAGTCACCATAGGTAAATCTCACACCTTTAAGCTTTATTTGTTAAAAATAGAGGACGCAGCCGTACAACAGCAGCCTTCTCAGCTCAACTGTAGTAAGCGAGTTATGATTTGCGATCGCAAGCTGCAACCTGCTACGAAGCTAAACCCAGAGTAAACTAGCCACTATGTCATTACAAAGCGTCTCAAAGAATTAAGAATAACCATAGAAGTATAAGAAATTTAATAATTCCGATACAATTATGGATGAACACTTGGGTGTTAGCTCATCCTAATTTAGGTACGAGCATTAATAGGTATGAGGGATTGAACTAAATAAATTATGCCGGAGAACTCCTGGTCACAAAACGATGCTGGCGACGATGTTGACCCGATTGGCTCTTTGCTATCTGAGCTGGAAGAAGAAGAATTTGAAAACGACTTCTTCTTCCAGGGGCTGGAAGGACGCAGAAGCAAAGCGGCTTTAGTATTAACCCTACTTTGGAGCGGCACGATCGCACTTCATTTAGTTTCGTGGGGTTCTTGGGTGATTTTGGGCTTGACGGGGCTACTGGGGATTCAAGCGGTACGGTTTTTGTTGGCTCGACCCTTAAAGACACCCGAACCGCTTTTGGATGACGCTCAAGCCGATTTACCTTTTGTTTCCCTACTGGTGGCAGCAAAAAACGAGGAAGCTGTCATCAGTAATTTAGTGAGGATGCTGTGTAATTTAGATTACCCAGAGACGCGATATGAAGTCTGGGTGATTGACGATCATAGTACGGACTGGACGCCAGTGCTATTAGACCAGCTAGCCGCAGAGTACAAGAGCCTGAAAGTGCTGCACCGAAAGGCTGATGCGGGTGGCGGCAAGTCGGGGGCGCTCAATCAGGTACTCCCCCTAACTAAAGGTGACATTGTTGGGGTGTTTGATGCGGATGCTCAAGTACCCAAGGATGTATTACGGCGGGTGTTGCCCTTGTTTAGGAAGCCAGACATGGGAGCCGTGCAGGTGCGGAAAGCGATCGCTAATGCGTCACAGAATTTCTGGACAAAAGGGCAGATGGCAGAAATGGCTCTCGATACCTTTATCCAACAGCAGCGCATTGCCATTGGTGGGATTGGGGAATTGCGAGGTAATGGTCAGTTTGTGCGCCGATTGGCGTTAGAGCGTTGTGGCGGTTGGAATGAGGAAACCATCACCGACGACTTGGACTTGACCATTCGCTTACATCTGGACAAGTGGGATATTGGCTTTCTTAACTTCCCCGCTGTTGAAGAAGAAGGCGTCACTACTGCTTTAGCGCTTTGGCATCAGCGCAACCGTTGGGGAGAAGGGGGATACCAGCGCTATCTAGATTACTGGCGTCTGATTGCCAGTAACCGCATGGGTACGTTGAAAACCCTGGATTTGTTCTCATTCATGATCATCCAGTACCTTTTGCCTGCGGCTGCCCTACCCGACTGCTTAATGGCTCTTGCCCGCAACCGTCCGCCAATTCTTAGCCCTTTAACTGTACTGGCTCTCGCCCTCCCCTTGATCGGGATGTTCATTGGCTTGCGCCGTACCCGTGAAAACTCACCGTTAACGGTATCAACCTTTTTTGTCACCCTTTGGCAGACACTACGCGGCACATTTTATATGCTGCATTGGATGCTGATGATTGCCAGTATTACTGCTCGGATTTCCGTGCGTCCCAAGCGGCTGAAATGGGTCAAAACGGTGCATGAAGGCAGTGGTGAAGAAAGTT
>JALYGX010000488.1 GCA_030776905.1 Cyanobacteriota bacterium
CCCTGTGTCTTCTAAAGCCCGATCAAGTAGCGCTACTAGTTCCTCTGAGCGGCGAATCTGTCTCTCAACTAGCTGGCTACACAGTTGTTGAAAAAACTCAGCGCTCGCGGCTGATGTGCCCGTGAGCCATTGTGACCACAACTGACCGAGCTGCTGTAAGGTCGGCGCTTGCTTTGTGTCGGGCTGCAACTCTAATAACCGTACGATGGAGCCTTCTACCCGCAGTAACGCTGGTGTCAGCAAACTAGACGCGACACCTTCATTGCTCAAGGGTTGCCATAGATTTGCCATTTGCCACAACCAGTTGAGCTGGCGTACTGCTGGAGCCTCTTTCCAGACGCTAGTTAGTTCGGGTAATAGTTGCCCTTCCGTATCAGCCGCCTCCTTTCCCATGAGGGGGCTACCAGCAAAGAGCGCGGCTTCTTCCAATAGCCAGATTGGCGAACGGCGGCGTCCTTCCATCAGCGTGACACATCCGTATACTTGGGGAACGTGTAAGGTATAGGGAGAAAGCCTGAGATAAGGTGCGATTCCTTGAGGAACCTCCGGTGGCGTTTCCGGTGGCGTTCCGGGTTTTGTTTCTAAAAGAATCCGCTGACGCACAACTACATAGCGATCGCCGATAATTTCTCCAGGTTTATAAGCGTCTATCCCCTGACCAATTGCCCATAAGTAGCGTCTCAAAAGCGGCGTGCGACATTGCTGGCAGAATTTATTGCTCTGGGGATTAGGAGCCTGACAGCGAGTGTTAGAGCAGTAAAGCGTTGCCGCTGGATTTTCCATGAAATTTCTTCGCTACGTTCAGCCGATGATAATTTGGCGACAGGTGGTACTAAGGTAAGGGACTCAACCCCTAAATGAAGTGCTAAAACAAGCGTATTGATTACAGATTTTAGCGTCTGATTCAAGGGCACGTTGCTACGCTTGTCATTAATCTCCTACCTGGGAAATAGAATCTTGGCTGGGTTGCGGATAATTGTCCAGGATGCCACTACGCCTGATCAACTCAGGCCAGAGTACCAAAAAGTACGTCCACCACACTAAAATCGGCAGGGAAACGAGAACGGTTACCCAAACAGTTTTTAGAATTGCCCAGCTACCCGCGATGAGAATTATTCCGGTCAGCAGGATTGACCAAGGCTGACACCACCAAGGTTTATAACTCCAAGGACTTATAGACTTTTGCGTAGACAATATCTTACCAACCTTTCCTATGTAAAGATTTCCCCGGCAAGCCAACTACCCAAGTTTAGAAATTGCTGCTGAGGTTTTAGATTGGAAACAGACTGTTTCTGGATAAACCCAGATATTTTTAAAAGTCACGGCTCAATCTTTCCCTTTAACCCAGTTTAATCGGCTCCCGCCTGCTCGTAGCTAATCATCATGCCTAAGCCCGATTTTGATATCTCGAACGATCGCACATTCGCCGAACTCAACTCACCCACCAGTCTTGAGATTAAGCAGCTAATTGCCAAGCTAGAGCGTTCTCACAAGCTACGGTACAAAACGATCAACTTAGATTTTTGGGCGTTGGCGGTAACAATGGATAGTTTTATCCCAGGTTTTTGGAGCCGCTTTTTGACAAATCGCCGCACAGCACTGAAGCAATTTATCAAGCAAAAACGATCGCACAACGTTTCTGTTACTGAACCTAAGCAGAGTCATTAGTCATCACTCTTTAGGTATTTGTAAAGAATACATCAGCCAATCTTGTAGAGCAGGTGTTCCCCTGTCTACCACTCTTGCGGGGACTCTTACTCAAAAAACTAATGATTAGCGACGCCTGACTCGTGGCTAGGAGAGTCAATTACCCCTACAGAAAGAGGCGATCGCACTCGTTTTTTTCTTACTATCAACCTGGAATTATAAATCGTTAAAAACGTTAGGAGTTTTTATGAGTCAGCCCGAAGCAATCAAGGAAAGTAATATTCCTAATCCTGACAATAAGGTAGATCAAGAAGGTCACAATGTAGACGCTTCTCTAGATAAGCCAGAAAAACCCGCTCCAAATGCTGCTTCCAATCCTGGCGATAGAATAAACCCTGAAGCTCAAACTATTGAAGAAAAAGCTAAACAAGTCGCTGTCGATGTCCCTGACATCACGGGTGACCACGTTAAAGTCCCTACTTACTTTGTGGTTCAAGAACCCCCAGATGGAGAGGAAAAGGCGCTACATCACGTCAAGGATGCTGAAGAAATTTCTGATGTGATTCGCCAAGCACGCACCGATGAAGAAGGCAATCGGACTTGGCGGTAGTCGCTCTAAGGGATTTTTAAACAATAAAGTGTCCTAAGAATACTTGTAACGGCACGGCAATGCCGTGCCGTTACGCTGGCGCATCCATAATTTTTGGAGAATTTCTTTTCTGGAAGTCCCTAAAGTTCTAGAAGTCCCTAAAGTCAAGCTTGAGGAGTGACTTGCGGCAATCCCATGCTGTAGTTAATGACGCGACTCTCAAGGTTATAGCTGATTTGACCGCTCTGCAAAAGCGATCGCATAAAATGTTCCAAGTCCGACCCGATACGCCGAAGATTATATTCTGTTAAATCGGACCCGCTGTAGGCTTCAACCAACTCATCAAACTTGCGATAGATTTTTTGGAGAGCATCTTCATTCCAGATAAATTCATTATCTGGGTCAACGTCCAAGGTCAAAACATTGTCGCTCTCAACCAGTTCATTATTTTCAACCTGGGCTGTGAAGATACGAATATGACGAGTGGTGCATTTCAGCAGCATAAGAAACCTCCTACTTGCTCTAAATACTTTTCCTAATTGTAAACTTGTATAAACGCTCTCCCCATTCCTAGGGATAAAATTTCCCCGTTGCCGAATTATTGGCCCGATAAAGTCAGAGCAGAAGAGAAGATTAGATGCATCCACCACCGTTTGGATACCCGTAGCACCCAAAGCGATCGGTGAGTGTTTCCGTGAAGAACCCCAACAAAAATTCTTTCCGATCCCCAACCAAGCATCGGGACTTGCCAGTGAGGCGATCACCGCTTTATAATCTCTCATCCGAGAGGAGCTTCTACAAAACGCTGATCATCTAAATTGAAAAAGTCAGATATCGCTACCAATCCACGGCTCAAAGAAAAAAGCACGATCCATATGGATGACATCGCCAGACAAGCTCGCCAAGGTAGTGTTGCGGCGATAATTCAAACTCTGAACGAACAATTGGCAGATATCGGTGTCCGAACCAGAGCCGTTTTTGCCGATGGTGTTTTGCAACTTTTGTGTGAAGCTGCAACACTCGAACAACTCGAACAGTCTCAACTGGTGGCACAAATCCGGCAGATTCTTGAAGGTATTGGCCCCCGAAACATTCGTCGCGTCAAAATCAACAGCCGACTCGTGCGGGAGCAACAATTACTTTGGCTGGAAGAAATAACGCGCGATCCGGAAAATCAATTACTTTGGTCTGAAGTAATAATTCTTGCCAAGCCGAACATCTTCAAGCGACTGGCGACAGGCTTGAAAAATCAGCAAACTGCACCCAAGAAGCAGCCGGCTTTCCCTGAGGTTTCTTCCCGTAGCGTTCGTAAAAAAAATCCGTACAGGCGTGGCATTATTAGCGGTATTAGCTTGAGCTTACTTCTGCTGTTACTCGGCTGGTTACTCTATGAAGCCTTGGAACCGAAACTGAACCGCCGGATAGGAACTCAAGCGCAAAACTTTATAGCTGAGTCTCCAATAAAGCAATCCCCTCCCCCAAAGCCGCAGGCAACCACGCCCTCTGATCCTTTTGTACAGGCGGTACGGCTGGCGGAAGAAGCCTCGGCTTCGGGTCGAAGTGTTAAAACCTCTGCTCAGTGGTTAGATGTGGCAGCTAAGTGGGAACGGGCTGCCGATCTCATGAGTACGGTGCAGGCGAAGGACAGCCGCTATAAGACTGCTCGCAGTCGGATCAAAGTTTATCGCCGAAATAGCGAGGTGGCTCAAAAGCAAGCAAGACGCAAGCGCTCCTAAAGCACCAAGTTGCTGTTGGGAATTCGGAGCGGGTGATGACGCTGGGAAGGTATGGGGAGATGAGGAGATAGGTTGGTGCGAGGATTCCTCATAAATAGAATCCAACGAACCTGAATTGGTGTGACCCCCAAGAGTGGTAGTAAGCAATCAAATTAGCAGAAAAAACTTAAGTTTCCTGGTACAAAGCTGTAAAAGGGGGGAACACTAACTTTGTGAGTTTTTTCACGAGTCGATTTAGCAAGTTGAGATATAAAGAGAGTCTAGCGAGGTCACGCAAACGCGAAGGACAAGCTTGACTGATAGCAGTAGCGATAAACTTGCGTAGGCAGGCTTTATAGCTGCCTGACTAAGCTTTTTAAAGGTGCTTCTCGCTTATTTCAAGGTAAATTTTTTAGTCTCTTAAGTTCTCAGGCTTACTTTACTCATCCTCCCTCAAGAAAGCTCCCCTAATAAAAGTTATTCCGCAAGCGTCATGGATGTAAAAAGCTCAATGTCCTCAGTAGAGTTCCGGTTTCAGAGCGACTTTAAAGAGCGTACTCGAATAAATCCTTTGACTTCAGACCTGTCGGACACCGTCGAACCAGTTCTAACGCAGGAGCATAAGGGTTCACTCATGCAGTATCCAACCCAGTTCGCTCAGATCGGGCAAGAAATTACCCAAATCATCCTCACAAGTCCAGAACCCAAAACGTTGCTGGCGAGAATAGCCAGAGCTTTAGGGAAAATTTTTCAAGTGGATGTTTGCTTAATTGTGGCGCTTGTTAATCCCGCCTTAAAGACCGAGATTGGCCTATGGTCGGCTGATGAAGGTGCCGCTTTGCCTCTAGGAGACCAAGCGCAACTACTGCAACATCCGACGCTGAGGGATAACTTGGCAGGAAGTGAGTTACTAGCAATTTCCGATCTTCATGCCTGTGAGAAGTATAAAGCGATCGCCCAGCCCTGGAAAGTGCTACCAGCTAGAGCGTTTCTTAGAAACTATACTCGCTTTCAGTCTTCAGTTAATGGTGCGATCGTCTTGGGTCGATCACAGTCTCACGAGTGGACGATGGCAGAGAAAGAACTGTTAACCGCCGTTTCGGAATCGGTAGCGATCGCGATTTCTCAAGTCGAACTGACGATGCAGGTACAGAAGGCTAATCGACACCAAACCCTGCTCAACCAGTTGAGTCAAGCGATTCATAGCCCTCTCAATCTTGACGAGATTCTCCAGATAGCGATCGCTAGTACGGCTCAAGCACTTCAGGTTGATCGCGGTCTGCTCCTCTTATTGAAATACACTGACCCTTTATTCAAAAGCGTACCTTCAAAGCACTTACCAAAAACTGAGGTTACGGTAGCTGGTGAGTGGTTTGACCAAACGGCTGATCGCTCGACCCAGTCAACAGAAAGCCTCAACACCCTGTTAAACCAATCCTTCTGGCTTTCCGAGTCTTCTTTGTGCCAACACGCTTTCACAAAGGCTCCTGAGCCAATAGCGATCAGCGATCGACAAGATGCCTGTAAAATTAACCGTTCAACTAAGAACGTCTCCATCTTAGAGCGGGAAATGATGCCTGCTGTACTGATCGTTCCCCTGGTCGGAACCTACAATAATACGCCTCTAGCGCCTACTGTGTTGGGTTTTCTGGTATTGCAGCATCGACAGCTTCGCCCCTGGAAAACCGATGAAATCGAGTTGGTAAAGTGGGTGAGTGCCCAAGTTAGCGCCACCATTATCCACAATCAAACTCTACGGCAAGTACGATCTCTTGTCGAAGACCGCACGGCTCAGTTGCGACGCAGTTTAGAAGTTCAGGCAAAGTTATACGAAAAAACGCGCCAGCAGATGGACCAGCTACAGGAATTAAATCTGCTCAAGGACGAATTCTTGAGCAGCATGAGTCATGAATTGCGGACACCGCTGACCACGATGAGTCTGGCAATTCGGATGTTACGTCAACCTCAACTGCCCTCAGAGCGTCGCGACAAGTACTTGGAAATTCTTGAACAGGAATGCTACAGGGAAATCGACCTGATCAACGACTTACTTAGTCTACAGCGGCTAGAATCCAATCAATCCCAGCTCCAACCGCAAACAATTGACTTGATGTTGCTGATTAAGGAGTTGGGTGAATTGTTTGAGGAGAAATGGGCAAAGAAAGGGTTGACTCTGACGGTAGAGAGTCCGGCGCGATCATCGCTGATGCTCAACACCGATCCTGATAGCCTCAACCGCATCCTCATGGAACTCTTAACCAATGCAGGCAAGTATTCCGATCCAGATACAACAATTTCTCTAGGGGTCGCTCACCAAGTCGAGCAATCGGTGAATCAAGTTGTTCTTACCTTGAGCAACACGGGTTCCGGAATCTCACCATCAGACCTGACCCATATTTTTGAAAAGTTCCATCGCGGTCAAGGCATTACCCAAAAAGCTGTTCGAGGTACTGGTCTGGGGCTAGCTTTGGTAAAGTGCTTGGTACAGCATCTCAATGGCACGATTGAGGTTTCTAGTTGCCCATCTGAAAATTCTCAAACGTCTGTGACCTGTTTTACTCTCACCCTGCCCCAGCTTCAACCACAGCAGCCGAGTCCAGTTAATCAATACTAGTAATAGTAGTTAGTCAGTTTTTAAGCAAGCTTTACTTGAAGGGCTGAGTTCTGAGTCCTGTATGCGTTGCGAGGCGTAGCCCTGGCTGAATGCTGAGTGTGCGGGAGCGACCTGAGCTTTAGTGACGATGAGAATGCTGAGTAACTCCAAATAGTCGTTGAAATAGTGGCGAGCTAGAGAGTTAAAATTTATGACAGCATGCTTACAACTACTGCGCCCAAGCCTCTACGTTGGCAACGACCTAAATATTCTCCCTTAGCACGCCAGCGCGACATCTTTTGGTCGGCGGGCAAATTGTTATTTTATCTATGGTGGGACAGGACAGTTGCTAATAACTCCCCCAGACACAGAAATCGCCGCGCCCAGTGGTTGGTCGGAACTTTACTGGATTTAGGTCCAACGTTTATCAAAATTGGACAGGCACTCTCCACCCGCGCTGATCTGTTGCCCAAAGAGTATGTGCAAGCGTTGGGGCAATTGCAGGATCGAGTACCGGAATTTAGTTCGACAGAAGCGATCGCTTTGATCGAATCCGAACTGGGCAACTCGATTCATACCTTGTATCGAGATTTTGATCGGTTTCCTCTAGCCTCTGCTAGCTTAGGACAAGTCCATAGAGCACGACTGCATACGGGGGAAGATGTCGTTGTCAAAGTGCAGCGCCCAGGATTAGAAAGGCTATTTAATTTAGATTTTGAGGTTCTACATCGACTAATTCGTTTTTCCCACCGCTATTTGCCTTGGACGAGAAAGTACGATTTAGAAGCTATTTACCACGAATTTTTCAACCTTCTCTATCTAGAAATCGATTATGTTCATGAGGGGAAAAATGCTGAGCGGTTTCGGGAAAACTTTATCGGCTATCCCCGCATCGTCGTTCCAACGATCTATTGGCGGTACACCACAAAAAAGGTACTAACCTTGGAATATGTACCGGGTATCAAAATTGATGACCGTCAATCTTTGGAATCTTGCGGATTAAATCCTAAAGAAGTCATCCAGCTTGGGATTTGTTGTTTCCTCAAGCAGATGTTACAAGACGGCTTTTTTCAGTCTGACCCTCATCCGGGGAATATGGCAGTCAGTCAAGATGGCAGCTTGATTTTCTATGATTTTGGGACGATGGCAGAAATCAAGTCAATGGCCAAAGATCAAATGGTTAAGACATTTTTTGCTGTCTTGAGAAGGGATACTGACGAGGTCATTAATACCCTAACTTACATGGGGTTAATTGAAGCTGTGGCAGATATGACCGCACTTAGACGGTTAGTTGCTTTTATTCTAGATAAGTTCACAGAAAAGCCAATCGAGCTACAAGCTTTCGAGCAAATGCGTAGCGAAATCTACTTGATGTTCGAGCAGCAACCTTTTCGCTTACCCGCGCAGATGACGTTTGTTTTAAAGGCATTAACAACCCTTGATGGCATCGCTCGCAGTCTCGATCCGGAATATAATTTGCTCTCGTCCAGTAAGCCATTCATTAAAAGCCTCGTTGTTTCTTCTAAAGGAAAGGCGAATGTAGTGGGAGAACTAGCAAGGCAAGCTAGAAATTTGATTAAACATCGACTACAACAGCCTAGCGCTACTGAAGCTTTAATTCGACGCCTAGAAGCACGGCTCGAACAGGGTGAACTCCAAATACAGGTCCGTTCACTTGAAAGCGATCGCACTCTCAGACGGATTAATCTAGCGATTAAAACCTTGATTTATGCTTGTCTAACGGGTTTTACCTTGCTATCGGGTACCGTGCTACTCTCAGCTTCTTATAGTGGCGGGGCGATCGCTATTTTTACCTTGTCAGCGTTCTGGTTCTTGATTTTACTGCGCTCTTTGACTGATTTAGCCGTCAGGGAAAGACTAGACAAACTAACTGAAAAATAGCGTTGGTCTAGAAAATTTCAGCTTTACAAGGTAAAAACCTTACTTTTGCCTTATAACTTTTACTTTGATTGAACTATACCCCCAAGGGAATTCGAATCCCTGTCGCCTCCGTGAAAGGGAGGTGTCCTAGGCCTCTAGACGATGGGGGCCTGTTTTTTGAACCTTTATAACGGTATCGAATATTTGAGCGCCTGTCAACTATTTGCTGAAAGCAATTCGCTAAAATTCCGAATGTCAAAGATTCAGTGCTGGCAAAGCCTATCTAACATTATAAGTTAAGCCACGACTAGCTGAATCAATAGTCATCTAATGCCCTTGCGCCATTCGGCTAAACGTTGTTGAGCCTGTGCATCAAGAGAATTGACTAAAAAACGACCCCGCGATTGTTTTTGGGGTCGCTGTTTGCGCATGACTCGACAAGCCGTGAGTTCCACATCGCTGGCTAACTGTTGGCAAGACATCCATTCTGCCCCATACCCCACTACCGTCAGTTGCTGCGCTCGATCTGAAGTGGCGACGATCAATCGCTGAGTTTTGTAGCCAATAGTGAATCGAAATGAGGCACAGAATTTTTCAATGTAAGTATCCGCCGTCTGTCCAAAATCTGTATAACAAACGGAGAGATGATTGGTTAAAGTTTCGCAGCATACCCCTGCGTCTTGATAGTGGGCATCAAAGACAACCTGAGTGTTGTAGCCCTGAAAGGCACTGTAATTGATTAAAGCCTCTATCAACTCTTTACGAGCAGGTTCTAACCCATTGCGATCGCGGGTCTTTTTCAGCTCAGACCAGACACCAATGACGTTGTAGCCATCAACCAGTAAAACAGCCGGCGGTGGGGAAGGGGGCATTGTTCAAGGCCAATACTTCTCTATTGGATATATGGGGCATTCATATTAACAATAGTTTACAGAAATCCTAAGAGAAAGCCCCCTCTCAAGTACAAGTAGTAACAAGTCCGGCGATTAGGAGGAGCAGGGAAAAAGACTAAATTGAGTTACTAGATCTCCCTCGCCAAGAACTAATCACCAATGACAACGACCTTCCTTAGCTAAAAACGCCAGAGTATTTTTAGGCTATAGGTTGTTGCATGAGTCGTTGCTTGAGGCGTTCCGGTTCACCCCGATCAACAACCTGGCCTTGTTCCAATAAGAAAGCCCCGTCGCAGTAGTTCAACTCGTCCAAGCGGTGCGTGACCCAAAGTGCAGTTAGGCCACGACTTTTGACTAACTGCCGCACTTGCTCCACTAAATCTAGCTGAGTGTCTGGATCGAGTAGGGCAGTCGGCTCATCTAAAAGTAAAACCTCGCACTGCCGTGCGATCGCGCCAGCAATTGCGATACGCTGCTTCTGTCCGCCACTAAGAGCGTAGATTGGGCGTCTTTCTAACTCTAGTAGATTCACCGCAGCTAGCGCCGTCATCACCCGCATCCGCACTTGAGCGATGGGAAGCTTTTCTTCCACCAGCCCAAAGGCAACATCTGCTCCTACTGTGGGCATGACGAGTTGATGATCGGGATTTTGGAAGACAAAGCCCACAGGTCGCCTAATCTCAATTTCACCGGATTGAGCCTGTAATAGCCCAGCCAGCAACCTTAGTAACGTTGATTTTCCACTGCCATTGGTTCCCAAGAGCATCCAAAACTCACCCTTGGGAACATCCATAGAGCAAGATTGCAACACAGTTGCTCCCCCAGGCCAGTTGAAGCAAAGATTTCGCACGCTAATTGCTGCTTGGGTCATTGTGTCGGTTGCTCTGTTGTCATTCAGCTAGGGCAAAGAAACCGGGTGTACGCCCTGCTCCCGCCGCACCGGATTTCTGAGAAATCATGACCGCACCGATCTGATTACTGAGAACGCCTATTTTCTTGTCTGCTTGGTGATCGCAGCTAAGTTCCACTAACTGAGCGCTGTCAGATTGCATGGCTTTCAGAATCTGCTGATAAGTCGCCTCAGCTTCTTCTGCGGACTTGCGTTGCACGGACAGTGGGACAGGTGTGTTTTTCAAAGTCAAGTCAATACTAAACATACAGTGTCTAGGGGTAAGCCTTTCCTATATATACTCTCCCTATTATCTTAGACAGGCGACAGCACAGGCGGAGGACGGGCGCAAAGCCTCCTCAGTTTCTCTCACCCACAGGGAGGCTATGCAAGATTTTTAATTTATTTCAATCACAAGTAGTGGAAAACTTAGGAAGTTTCACATAAGATATGGATTATAGTAAAGAAAAGTAAACTTTCCTTATAACCCAGTCAATTATCTGCTTGTCGATATAGGCAAGCGACTAGGTCGTTAAGCGCACTTTTCTTTCGTACTTATAAATTCTTGGAGATCTTTGCTATGACAATAGCCGTAGGACGCACGCCAAGTACAAGAGGATTGTTTGATGCAGTAGATGACTGGCTAAAGCGCGATCGCTTTGTATTCGTCGGCTGGAGCGGATTACTCCTATTCCCCTGCGCCTACATGGCACTAGGAGGATGGCTGAC
>JALYGX010000489.1 GCA_030776905.1 Cyanobacteriota bacterium
GAACGGTACTTGGTTTGCCTGAATGCGGTTTAATGAACAAACTAACTCCAACGGCCCAAGCGATTGAAGCCATCCAGCCTGCCAGAATATCACTGGGATAGTGAACTCCTAAATAGAGCCGCGTCCAACCAATAGCCAATACAAACGCGCTGCCAACAATCAGAACCGACCAAAACCAGCGCGTCCCCCACGTCAAAATTACCAATGCGGCTACCAAGGTCATACTGGACATGGCATGACCGCTAGGAAATCCATAATCAAACTCTGGAGATGGTGAGGACCAGAGGTGGGGACGTACTCGATGTAACAATACTTTTGCCGTGCGGTTAATAATGATGCTTCCCAGGAGGGTAGGAATTAAATAGGCAAGCGATCGCCATCGCCGTTGAATTAACAATGCGATCGAGATTGCTGCTGCAACCGGAAACACCCCCCAAAATACCCCAAACTTTGTGAGGAGCGACGCAAAAGCATCTAGTTGGGGTTGGGCAGTTATATGAATTAACAATAGTATGGGTACATCCCACGGGAAGCCGCCTTCGTTCTCCCAAACCTCCTCCGCAAGCTCTCCAAAGCCCTGCAAAGGTAAATACACTCCTATCAGTAGGAGTAACAAAGAGCGCCAGTGGTTAATGAGCTGTTGCTTGAGAAAGCTGAGAAACGACTGGAGAAGCTGAGCGATATTACTATTAAACATTTGCAAAAGCCAAACCAGAGTGCATCTATCTTAGAGAAAAATCTGCTTATTTTCTAAGAATAGATGGCATTAGCGATCGCGAAGCCCTTGAGCGATCGCTTCTAGAAGTTCGGCAGTTGTAAAGGGTTTAGTCAAATAACCGTTAGCTCCCCAGATTTGCCCTTTATTCACGACATTTTGAAGGGTTTCAGCCGTCAGGAAAATTAGCGGAATCGTTGCTGTGAGCGGGTCTTTGCGTATCGCTTGCAGCACCTGATAGCCATCGAGTTTTGGCATCCTTACATCACACAAAATCAGATCGGGAGCAAACTCTTTGGCTAACTGTAATCCACTATACCCGTCTCCCGCGCCAATGGCACTGAATCCCTTTGTCTTGAGGATATCTAGGATACTCTCACGCAGGATTTCTTCATCTTCAATCACCAAAACCTTTGTCATCGCTTGCTGTCTGGACATTTGACTGGAGTACGACGGCAAACGGAGTGCGTTAGCAAGTGCTGAGTGACGAGTGCTGAGTAACTAATCGGAGTAAGGGAAGAAGCCTTCATTGCTTGTTGTGCGCGAAAAGGGTGGGGGTTTTGTACCAGTTCTTCAGCTAAGATGCTAGCTTTCACGAAAGATTATGTTGTTCGTGGTGGCTCAACTGCACCAACGTTCATCACCTTTTTGCTAGATTTCAACTGCTTCCACAAGCCTTTCACCTGTTCGTAAGCCTGTTCGGGAGAAAGCTTTCCTGCTGTCTCTAAAGCAGAGATGTAAGACACTCTCTGAGCAAATTCTTGCATATTGGCATTGAAGGCTAGAGCTTCCGGACTAAAGCGTCCGTAGTAGCGACTCCGAGGGTAGAGAAAGCTGTTTTGGCTCACCTCAGTAGAGTTTGCCATAGCTACCTCCTGATGAATTTGCCTTTTAATTTTAGCAGTTTTTTACTTATTCTTAACCTCTGCTTAACCAATTTATCGGAGATTTAGCGATCGCTAAACCCATAGAAGTCACCCAAATGGGCAGATCAAACTCTACGTTGGGAATAGGGGGTGAGATTTGTTACCAATAGCCTATCCCCTACTCCCCAATTAGTAATGCGTACCAGATTTACGATGATGCACGGCGGTAACACCGTCGGCTTGTAGGAGTTTGCCATTTTTGACAACTCCATAGACGAGCCAGTGGTCGCCACACTCCATGCGATTTTCAACCGTGCATTCTAGATACGCCAGCGCATCCGTCAGAATCGGACAGCCATTCTCGGCGTCTTGGGTCTTCACTCCAGCGAAGCGGTCTTCGGCGGGACCAAAGGGTTTGAGGAAGTGCTTCATTAAGCCCAGATGCTTGCCTTCTTCTAAAATGTTCAAGACAAATTTGTCGCCCGTGTGCATTAGAGATTCAATAGCTCGGTCTTTAGCGACAGCAATCGTCAGACCCGGAGGCGTAAAGGTCGCTTGAGAAACCCAGTCCGCAAGCATGGCACTCTTAACTTCTCCTTGCTTGGCAGTCACGATACACAAAGAGCCAATCAAACGCCCTACAGCTTGCTCGGTACGGGCAGCTTGGGAATCACCAACGGGTTGTCGAGATGTGCGGGCTTTCTTGGCTTTCTTCAGGGTTTGGGCAAAGTCAGTGCCCGCTTCTTCGCAGTATTGGAGGGTCACCTCATTAGGTTTGAATTTGACCCGAATGGTTTCAAATCCAAATTTATAACCCGCATCGCGGAATTTGCTCTCAATTAAGTCAATCGCTTCACCACTCCAGCCGAAAGAACCGAACACTCCAGCCAGTTTAGTTTTAGTAGCGGTAGATAGCACCAAGCCGAGGGCGGTTTGTATGGGAGTCGGCGCATGACCGCCCAAGGTGGGAGAACCCATAATGAACCCGGCTGATTTCTCCACAGCTTCCCGAATTTCATCGGGTTCAGCAAATTCACAGTTGATAGACTCAACACCAACCCCAGCTTTCGTGATACCTCGTGCGATCGCTTGCGCTAAGGTTGTCGTATTTCCATAGGCTGAAGCATAAATCAGAGCCACATTTGTCTCTTGATTCTTTTGCTGCTCGCTCCACTGGCGATAAGACTGAGTGAGTTCGATCAAACTATAACGTACCAAAGGGCCGTGACCCGTAGCATAGAGCCGTGCTGGGAAATCAGCCAATTTCTCCAACGCCGTTTCTACTTGCCGTGCGTGGGGAGCCATCAAGCAGTCAAAATAGTAACGGCGGTCTTCACCAATCGTCATCCAGCCTTCATCGAGGACTTGGTCGCCACAGACGTGTGCCCCAAAAAACTTATCGGTAAAAAGAATTTCCGTTTGAGGGTCGTAGGTACAAAGGGCATCAGACCACCGGGCACTAGGAGTTGGGATAAATTGCAGGTGATGACCTTTACCCAAATCCAAGGTTTCTTCACCCCGCATTACGGTTATTTGCAGATTCTGTTCCTGTAAGGTGTCCTGGTAAGTGTTCTCAAACAGACTGCGTAGAGATTTTGCACCCGGATTCGAGCAAACAAACGTAATCTGAGGAGCAAGCTTGAGTAAGGCATTGAGCGTTACCAAGCGATTGGGATTGATATGTCCCAAAATTACGTAATCTAGCTGTTTTAAATCGAGGCGTTGTTTTAATGCAGCCAGAAAAGGTTCGGTAAACGATTCACCGGGTGGGTCGATCAGAGCAATTTTATCGCCTTGAATGAGATAAGAATTAGCTGTTGTGCCGCGTTGTAGGGCGTATTCGATTTCAAACTTGAGTCTGTCCCAGGTGCGCGATCGCATTACAGTCGTATCTGTACCAATCGGGAGAACCTGAACATCTCGTTGCTTAATTTCTGCCATAACTGTGATATCAAGTAGGTTTTTTCATTGACACGAGCGGAAGGAACCCTGCACAAATTAAATAAACTGCGTTTTCATAGTTACAGATAAAAAGGACTATCCCGGCTACAAAAGCAATTCCAGAAACTGAAACTTTATAGATAAATTTGCTTTTTTCTAGAAACCGTCTGTGGTTCTCTTCCTTAACCTCCTCATTTTGGCGAAGAATCACCTCACGCACCCTAGCCCAATCTAGAGCCTCGTTGGGAGAATCTGATTTCGCTAAAAGCTGCTCAACTAATGAAATAGTTTTGCTAATATTTCGAGGATTATTATCTCGAAGGTTTGGTGAAGACGATAAAGTTATAGCCAGTTCTTCTGGTTTTTCTTGCATTAATAAGACTCACGCAGTTTTCCCGTAGATTCAGGTTAAAAATAGCTCTTAATAAGATTTTGCATTTGCCTGTTCACCCGCCAGGGATTTAAGTCCCTGGCTAATAGCCTAAGTCCTCTTAAGAGAACTGAATCAAAAACCCGATAGACTTTTAGGGCATTTCAATTTTTTCTATTAGCCACGGACATAATTCCTGTGAGGTCGGTTAGTAGGAGGCGGGTGAAAAATTTTAGGTTTCAGCAGGACTTAATAATGATTTCCAACTTTTCGATGATGAACGGCAGTGAGGGCTTCGGATTTGGAAACACGACCGTTATCTACGGTGCTGTAAACAATCCAGTGGTCGCTGCATTCCATGCGGCTGACAACTTTACACTCAATGTAAGCTAAGGCATCTGTGAGAATGGGAGAACCGTTTTCTGCGGGTTGAGTCTTCACCCCGGCAAAGCGGTCAGCACCAGGCGGGAAGCGCTTGAGGAAGTGCTTCATTAAGGCTTGGTAGTTACCTTCTTCCAAAACATTGAGAACAAAGCGATCGCCGACTTGCATTAGTGATTCGATCGCGCGGTCTTTGGC
>JALYGX010000490.1 GCA_030776905.1 Cyanobacteriota bacterium
TGATTAGACTGAAAAACCTCCTGAATCGCTGTCTCAATCAACTGTCTGGATGTCCCCCGTTCACAACCAATCCCCACCCACAACACTCGTGGATGCCACTGAACTTTTGGTAAGTCAGATTCGGGTGAAAATTTCCGTTGAGTGGGGCTAATCCAAATCCTCGCTTTCGGTAAGGGCACTTCCTCTTGATTGGTAGCCGGATATTCAGGAAATCCAAAGTGAAATGGATGTCCCTTGGGAAGATGGCTTTGCCACAGAGTTGAGCCTGCTTCTTGAATCACCTGAACGACTTCACCTCGCGCCACTGCTGCACTGACGCCCGTCCAATCACCCTCCCCGCGCTGCCAACCAAAGGGGACTCCCAAGATATCTACACCCGGTAAGCCTAACCCTGCTGATGCTCCTGTTAAAACGGGTGTTGCCCCTAGTTGGTGAGCAACAAGCCTTGCTAATTGGTCAGCCTTGCCTTGGTGTCCGCTACATAAGCTTATGACAAATTCACCCTTCTCATCGACAACAACAATAGCTGGGTCGCAGGATTTATCTTCTAGTAGGGGGGCAATCAAGCGCACCACTGCCCCCGTTGCTAGACAGAAAACAAAGGCGCGGTGCTGATCCCACAAGGAGGCTACGTGTGCTTTGAGAGAACCTGTATAGAAACGTTCCAGCGAAATATTTCTACGTTCAAGGGTGTTGAGAGACTCTGGCATCCAGAGGGTTGCACCTGCTGTCTGAGTTAGAGACTGTAATTTTTGGGCAGCAGTAGGGGTAGTAGCGATCGCAACTATTGGCTGAAAATCTTGAAATAACTGACTCATGCTGAATGGCGTTTGTCTTGTGCTAATGACCGCTAACAGTGCTGATGCCAGCGAACTGTACCAGTTGGGCGATAGAATTTAATCCAAACCAATCAAACAGCGTAGTCTATTTTTGCCTCTGCCAGTCTTTTAGCGATCGCTTTCTTCATCCAGCAACGTCTGTAACGCTACCTTCATTTGCACTGGCGTCGTCGTCGCCGTACCAAACTGTCGCACTACAATACTGGCAGCTAAATTACCCAAAACCGCAGCCTCCCAAACCGAGGCACCAGCACATAAGCTCAACGTCAGCGCCGCAACAACTGTATCGCCGGCACCCGTGACATCAAAAACCTCAGTACGGTTAAAGGCAGGGATATGATGCTCCTCACCTGTTTTGTCAAATAGAGTCATTCCCTCGTCGCCGCGAGTAATCAAGATTTGTTGAGCTTTGGTCAGTGCTAGCAAGTCTCGACCTGCTTGACGAAGAGTTTCAGGATTGTTAATCGTATATCCTACCGCTTGCTCCGCCTCTGGCAGGTTTGGAGTAAAGAGCGTTGCCTGGTTATAACGACCCAGACCATTTTGAGCATCGACAATTGTGCGCGAGTGGGACAACGCCGCCTCAATTACAGGTGCTGTGAAGACACCCTCCCCATAATCCGAACAAACCACAGCATCTACCGTATCCAACTGCTGCCGGATTTGCTCTGCCAACTGCAACTGCACATCTGTATCTGGCAACTCATCCGATTTCCGGTCAACCCGCACAACTTGCTGTGTCACCGACTGACGTGCATGACCCGCTATCCGAGTTTTCGTTACGGTTGGTCGGTTGGGATCAATTAACATTCCACTGGTATCGATACCAGCCTCTGCAAAAATCTCTCGCAACACTTCCCCTTGGGAATCCTTGCCGACCAACCCTGCTACCTTCACCTTCGCTCCCAGCTTTGCCAGGTTATAGACCGCATTCGCACCACCACCTGGTATCTGTCGAGTGGTTTCGTGGCGGATAATCAACACGGGTGCTTCTCTGGAGATTCGCTCGACTTGACCTGTGAGAAATTCATCTAGGGTTAAGTCGCCGACTACTAGCACCCGTGCCTCGGCAAAGCTGTCAAGTAATGCGAACAAACGTTCAGCTGAGGCAGTTAGTTGATTTTTGAAAGAAGATTCAGGCATAGACAAGGGAAGCAAAACACCAAGGCTTCATTATCCAAGAAGATGTTGTCCATGACAGCCTCTAACTCACCCCTGAGGTGATTTAGAGGGTTTAGCGGACTCTGGAGGTTGAGTTGACTCCGAAGGTTTAGCGGACTCTGAAGGTTTAGCGGACTCCGAAGGTTTAGCGGACTCCGAAGGTTTAGCGGACTCTGAAGGTTTAGCTGGCTCTTGAGGTTCCGTTGCAGCGGGACAGACGTTGCTGTCGTATTTAAACAAAACCTTAACTACATAACTCTGCGCTTCGCCTGGGATATAGTTCATTCCCTGAACCATTGAGCGAGCATTTTCATCTAGAATTGCGCTGCCAGTCTTGCTTAACACCTCAGCACTGTTAGTAACAGGAGTGCCGTTTTTATCGACATCCACTATGACGATAGGTGCGCCGCTGACTTTTTCGGAGCAAGCTTGCTTCGGATAGTTACCATCAATTGTCATTGATTTTGGGGCACCAGACGACGGATTGCTAGCCAACCGATTAATAAGATTTTGCTGGTATTTGTCATTACTGGTACCGCTGCCGTTGTTTCTCGAATTACTATCCGATGGAGCAGGAACCTTAGCCTGAGTTGTTGCTGTCGGAGAGACTCCAGACGTAGGGTTGGCGTTAGGACGAGGAGGCTCTAGTGGTGTAGCACCCGGATTAGCCGCTACGGTTGGTATTGAGCTAGGAGACACGGACGGCTTAGGCGTTGGGTTGGTAGCATCAGATGGCGTAAATACTGGATTAGTAGCACCAGATGGCGTAGGCGTTGGATTAGGAGCACCAGATGGCGTAAATACTGGATTAGGAGCACCAGATGGCGTAGGTGCTGGATTAGGAGACCGGGACTGTATGATGGGCAGGTCACCACCGGAAGGCGGATATAGAGGAGGTGGTGGTAGAGGGGGGGCTGCTCTCAGAGGAAACGTCAAGCGTCCTACATCTGTAGTAGTTGCCGCTCGCTGGGTATACGGTTTCATCCGCGTAGAATTATTGAAAGCATACTTTTGCTCGCTCTGCTGTGGCTTTTGAGCGGGTGATGGCTTTTGAGTGGGTGATAGCTTTTGAGCAGGTGATGGCGATGATAGCGATGATGGCGATCGCATTTGCCTCGCTAATCCATTGGAAGGAGGATTGACTGGAGACAAATTCAGGGGGAAGCTTGAAGCCGATAGCGATGGATAAGGCGTAGACAGAGAGGGTGGCAACGGGTACAGCGACTGCAACTGATTGGTAAGCTGCGGCGGTGGCGAAGGCTGAGGTAAGCGGCTCTGCTCTGTTGGCGATAATTGTACGAGTTGTACAGTGCCTCGCGACGGCGGCTTATTCTGGGAATTCATGGGCAAATAAGGCAGCGTTACTCCTAGTGCCGCATGGATACCGACGGAAGCCATAACAGCAATACCCGTCGGCTGAAACATCTTTTCAGAGAAACTTTTAAAAAGGTCGGGCAAGCTTTTAGTAAAGGAAGCGTAGGACATAGCAGGTACAGTTCACGCCTAAGCGTCGTTACGGGCAGGTTATCAGGTCAAGCAGTTTCCAAATGTATCTGCTTTGATGGCTTTGCTAATTTTGTAATATAGCCCAGAGCCATTTCAGCACAAGACGGTCAAGTTGCCAGTTTATGATTTGTCTAGCTGTAGAATAACGACAAAATCCATAGCATAGAAGTTGCCGTTCTTTGATTAGCCTTAACTTATATTTAACGAATCGGTTGGTTAACTTTTACAATTAGTAGCGAAAAGTAGGGCAATTTTAAAGAGGGGCGATCGCGTAAATCCTCATAAATCACCTGCTCCGGTAGCGTTGCTCGTTCTACAACATACGAGTATTCCAGTAGCTGACGCTGCTGTAGCACTTTCCAAACTTGTTCGTAGACCGAACTCACTTTCATGAGTACCACGACATCTGCCCAGCCTAAAATTGTTTCCAGTTCTCCCACATTATAGAGAGCCGGAAGCACCACGAGGCGCTGTTCGCGCACTGTCAACGGCATTCTTAAAGCCGAAGCTGCCGCCATCGGAGAACAGACTCCCGGCACAGCTTGTACCACACACTCAGGATGTAGCTGTTGCAGCACCTCGGCTAAATAAGTAAAGGTGCTGTAAAAACTCACATCCCCTTCACAGACAAACGCCACATCTTGACCTAAGTGGAGATAGTGCCAGACCTGCTCGGCGGCGATTTGCCATGCTTGAGTCAGGATTACCATATCCTGCACGTAAGGGAAGGTCAAGGCTAGCTGCACCTGATGACTCCCCAACCAATCCTCCACAATCTGTTGAGCGATTCCTGGCTTACCGCGAACCCCTGCCGGGAACGCCACAATGGGAGCCTGTTTCAGGATACGCAGTCCTTTCAGGGTAATTAATTCGCGATCGCCTGGACCAACACTAATTCCATAAAGTGTGCCAACTTGCACGGGAGTCACTTGTTAAATTTGATTAATTAATTATTCGTTCTCTACTTTAAATTGAGAATTTAAGATCGAAAATCTACAATTCGATACTAGAAGCCGTTGTAGAACCACTGCATCTCCAAGGGCTAACTAGAAGCTGGGGGTTGTAGCAATTCCTTCTTAGGCGGATTGACGATTTCCTCTAGGACAGTTTCTGAAACAGGAGCAGAAATTGGAACTTCCTCAACTTGTGGTAGCCTCTCTAATGCCAGAGGAGACGAGGGACTAGCACCAGATAAACGCTTCAAAAGATTGGGTCGGGGATCATGTAGCAAGTAAATAATTTGATCTCCCGGTTGCCAATCTTCAGTCGCTGGCACAACTTGAAGACTAGCTTCCCGTTCTAGCAGTAACGGCACAAGTTCTCCAGAACGAATTAAGGCTTGTAAATGCGCTCGCTGAAAGGCAAATTGTGGTTCTCCTAACGTCGTTTGTCCCAACTTCACTTGCCCATCGCTAAGGTATTGGTTCCAAGATTTGATTGGAAGTTGCGGGACGAACGCCTGATTAACTTTAGTGTTGTTAGTTGTCGTATTAGCCTGGGGGTCGCGAGGGAAAACTGCTAACACTCGCGGTGGCTTAAACTCCTCAGCCGCTCGTTGAGCCAATACTAAATTCACCTCACCATTACTGGTCATTGCCAGGAACGTCCCCATCGAGTCAAGCCCTGCCTCTTCCAGAACGTTGATATCCAAACCACTGCTCTGAAACACCCGTAGGTTTTCTTCTTCAGCTTTTTGGCAAGCTTCTGGGTCTGTGTCAATTAGCACCACAGATTCTCCCCGCTCCTGAAATAGACGGGCAATCAGACGGCTCAACGGATTACAACCAATAATTACAGCCCCCGTTGCTTCAGTGTGCCGATTCAATTGCAGCCAGTTGGCAACCCAGCGAGCGGTCAGCCCCTGCAAGAAAACCGTCATCATAATCGTGAGAAAGACTAGCGCTTTAATCGAGTCGCCGCCATTAACTCCTCGTTGTGTCAGGAGAATCGCAAACAAAGAGGCAACAGAAGCGCTGACAATTCCTCTAGGCGAAACCCAAGACAAAAAGCATTTCTGTCGCCAGTTCAGTCCACTATTCCAGGTACACACCGCGATACTGATGGGACGCACCACAAACATTAGTACCAAGACGGTATAAAAGCTGCCCCAACCAAGAGCAAAAATACTGGCAATTGACAAATCGGCTGAGAGCAGAATGAATAGAACAGAAACTCCTAGAACGGTTAATTGTCCTTTGAACCGTCGCAACAACCGCTCTTCAGGTAGGGCAGAGGCTCCTACGACAAGTCCAGAAACCACGGTTGCCATTAGCCCAGATTCAGAGCGAATCATTTGAGCCAAGCCAAACAAGCCCCACATGCCAGCCAGCACAACCAAATTTTTGAGTTCTTCTGAGATGAAACTGGCGCGTTTGAGAATGAAGCTGAGCAACAAGCCACCAACACCTCCGATCGCACCACCGATACCCAGGCGCAGGATTAGACCAATAATTACCTCTGAAGGCCCAGCATCGCTGTTCAAAATCGTGTCTAGCACGACAACAGCGAGGATAGCCCCCACGGGGTCAATTAAGACGCTTTCTCCCTCTAGAATCGTCGCGACTTGGCGATCAACTTGTACCTGTTTCAGAAGGGGACTAATTACAGTTGGGCCAGTGACGACTACGAGAGCCGCGTAGAGAAAGGCGATCGACCAGGGAAATTCACCAAGCCAGTGAGCCGCCATACCGCCCCCAAGCAACGTGATTAGCGTCCCTACGGTAACCAGGTTTCTAAGACTACCGGAAACTTTCCCTAAGTCTCGCAGTTCCAGATTTAGCCCTCCCTCAAACAGAATGACGGCTACCGAGAGGGCAACAATCACTTCCAAGCCGACTCCCAATAGCTGCGGATGCAACAGACCCAAGCCATCCCGACCTAGGAGAATGCCGAACATCAGCAGAAAGACGATGCTGGGAACTTTGAGATATTCAGCTACTACCTGGGCACTAATCCCAGCAAGGACGGCTAGGACCATCTGTAGGGTTATTTCAAATGAGCCTTCCATAGGCATTAAGTATCGCAGGTAATCGACTCAGGTTTAAATGCCTCGCTTTCATCGTTCAAAAGCATAAGTGGCTTTTGAAACCAGTGTAATTGAGGCATAGAATCCGACCAGTGAAAATGCGCAAGAGGCTTTATAACAGGCTTGAACTTTCAACAAATCCAGAGATTAATATCGCCTTTGTCTCAAACTAACGTTTGACGAGCGCTCTAAGGGCATGGTACAAACTCAAGAGTTTTGAGAGTAACTATTACTAGCCTTGTATAGATAGGTTTTGTCATTGAGGCTTTCTTGTCTCGTTGTGGATTTGCTTGGATCTGCGCTTGGGGATAGATATCCAGTGCCTGATTAGTTCAGCCAATCCTACTCCCACGCTTGCATTTATCCGGATAAATTGGTCTTTGGTCAGGTAGTAGTAGTTGTAGAGGACAATTCTTACTCCTTATAAAGAAAACTGGGCTACTACCATACCATGCTTAAGGAAGCGAGTTACCGTAAACGTAGAAAGGCTTTCCTGAAAAGAGTAGACCACGGGAAACAGGCAGGACTGCACAAATTAGTGCTTTTTGTAAGATGCTCCTTCTGCTAGCTGAGGCAGTTTCTTTGTATTGTGTATGATTGTCATTTGATTTGCGCCAGATGCCTCCATAAGAAGTTATTCTTAGAGACTACTCTGCCGTAACAAGCGGCTAACAATTTTTCAAATTTGGTTTTAAAAGTTAAGTGTTGATTCATGTCGGGTATTGTAACACTGGGTTTTGCAAGGTTCGTCAAGCGTGCCCTTGCGGTCGTGAGAGTGGGGTCGGAACTTAAGTGAGCAGAGGGAGTAGGAAACCAGAAGGAGTAGTGGGAGCAAGATGTCTAGGTTGGTTGATTAAGCCACCATCATGACTGGGCAATAAATAGAACCTTAGTCACTTATATTTCTCATCCATAATTGGAAAGTCACCTTGGAAAAGCGTACCGCTGCTACGAACAACTTTGAACGCGATCGCCTGTTCAGATTGGTAAGGGGACTGGAATTGTAATGAGCAGCAATCTGAATTATTGGTGAAGATGGAACGTCAAACTTTTACCTGGGGTAGCTCAGGCAACAGAATTCGCAAGGCTGAACGCTGGGTAGAAAGACTGTGGATTTTCGCATTATTTTTAGCAGCACTGCTCTTATTTGGAATTGATTTGGGCAGATTACCCCTACGGGATTGGGGGGAAGGAACGGTTGCTCTAGTTGCTCGCGAAATTGCCAAAGCCTCGCTAGAGTCTTGGCGGTGGCTTTACCCTACCGTTGGAGGTAAACCTTATCTTGAAGAGCCTCCTTTACTTTATTCACTAATTGCTGCGGCTTATAAGATTGGGGGTGTCAGTGAGTGGACAACGCGCTTACCCGGTGCAATTTTAAGCGCCTGCTCGGTACCTTTTTTGTATGGAATTGGTCGGGAAATTTTCCCCTCTCGTCAAGGGGCTATTTTCTCTAGCTTGATTTATTTAACTTTATTACCAGTGGTCTGTAATGGACGGCTGGCACTCCCGGATGGAACGGCGCTGTGCTTTGTCCTGTTTATGATGTGGTGCGTGTTGCGATCGCGTCGTGACTTGCGCTGGGCACTAGGAATTGGCATCGGATTCGGGTTAATAGTCTTAAGTAAAGGTATCCTGTTCGGGTTGTTGTTAGGTGCGATCGCGTTTTTGTTTCTGGGTTGGGATACCCCAAGACTACTGACTTCCTATTATTGGTGGATTGGATTGCTGCTTGGCAGCGTGCCGGGAGTAGCTTGGTTGGCTGTTGGACTACTGAAATACGGTCAAACTTTCATCACTACAGGTATCGTTAACCAACCTCTACAGCATCTCTGGGCGTCTATAACTACTCACAGTAGCCCTCCTTGGGACTACCTGATACAAGCCCTAAAATTCTTGACACCCTGGTTAATATTTTTTCCTTACGGCTTGCGACTTGCTTGGGTAAATCGCAATTGGGGCTGGGCAAAATTAGTCTTAGTTTGGGCGGGTGCTTATCTTTTGGCAATTTTGGTGATGGTCACCAAATTATCCTGGTATGATTTGCCTGTTTACCCAGCTTTAGCGCTTGCGGGTGGCGCTTTATTGACAGAAGTCTGGAATTTACCACTTCGCAAGCCTTATCCCCGCTTCTGGAAGATTGGCTTGAGTTTACTAGCTCTAGGGGCAATAACAGCTAGCCTTTACTTCGGTATTATTGATGCCGCTAACCGTTCCTTGGCAATAATTTTCGCCTCACTTGCTTTGACGATGGCAATGGCGGCGGTGCTAGTGGCTCGACGCGACCTGCAATTTATTTTGATTTTATTCTGGGGAATGTATATTTCGCTGCTGTTATTTGTGGTATCTCCCTATTGGATAGGGGAATTGCCAGAAACTTATCCGGTTAAAGCCCTTGCCACCCTCCTCCAGCGTGCCACGCCTAAGGATGGGGCGATCTATGCGTCTTTCCCTTCCGTGCGTCCTTCTCTCAATTTTTATAGCGATCGCCAAGTCGTCCCCGCCTCGAATTCTGAACTCAAACAACGCTGGGCAAGCGAACGATTACTTTATTTATTACTTGATGTAAACACTCATAAGCAGTTGAGCTTAGAATCTCCCCGCGTAATCGATCAGGTTCCCGGCTGGGTGTTAATTACTAAAGAATAGTTAACCTATTCAACATCAACAGACTTTTTACTCCGACTGGTACTTACCGGCGGAGATTAATATTGATTCTTGAGGGACTACCGCCTTGGCAAGTAAAGAGTGGGCAAAGCTCTGATCTACAGCTTTTTCAAGGTGCTTTGCCCAGAGAGATCTTCTGAGGAACATTCGTTACAAAAGACCGAGGACTAATAGTTGGTTTTAC
Organism: Cyanobacteriota bacterium; assembly: GCA_030776905.1. Lineage (GTDB taxonomy): Bacteria > Cyanobacteriota > Cyanobacteriia > Cyanobacteriales > Coleofasciculaceae > CADCTM01. The sequence continues at coordinate 9,380 of JALYGX010000490.1, forward strand.
TCGGCAGCCAGGGTGGAATTGCTCTGGCAGTAACATAGGGGAAATCTATTGTACGGAAAGCGTCTCTTCCTTTATCTTTCAGCTGAACAAAACAGCTTAGGATGCCTCTGCGACTTCTTCCTCTTGTCCGTCAAGTTGCTTCAGGTGAATATGCTTGCGTCCCAGCGTAATTTCAAACTCATCCCCTGGTTGTAAACCCATCTGTTTAGTGTAGGCAGAACCAATCAGCAAGTTGCCATTAGACTGGACGCTAATTCGATAACTAGCACTACGTCCCCCACGTCCATTGCCATTGACTTTACTGTCTAGCTCAATTCCTTCAGCATCAATAAGAGCATTCAGGAATTTCATCATGTTGACTCGCTCTACCCCGTTCTTTGTTACGGTGTAGTAGCCACAGGCTCTGGCTTTTTCTTCTTTGCTGAGGTTACCCAGCTCTTTGACTTTCTTAGTGAGCGCGTCCCCTTCTAAGGGTTCTGTTTTTTTCTTTTTAGCCATCAACTTGAATCTAAAACTAAGGACTTAGGTGGTACACAGCGTTTTCGCTTTCACTGACGGGAACTAAGATAACAAAATCTCAGCGTTATATCAGCATATAAAACTATATTACACGGAGACTGTCAACTCTGTTCGTTATATTTGTTTGCTTATGGTTTATAAGTTACTGCCAAACTGAAGCAAGAAGTTGCAAACAACTGATATGTCTGGACAATGTTAGTCAATCAAAGCCTTGATTAGTTAGTCTTTACTACATGATTACAGAAGTACTCCGCATCATGGGTGTAATCAACTAATGAGTAAGTACTAATGACTAACGACTCCACTCAAAGCGGATTGATGTCTTAAGACCAATAAATCGGTCAGTCGCGTTGCTTTGGTTTGGGGATAAACCAAGCATGAAGATAAATAAATAATGCTTAGGGTTGATAATACACCTTTCTTAAGATACAGAATAAAACGAATCGAACAATTAGAATATGGAACCTCAATAAAGCCCTAAAAGCAAGAGTGGCTTAACCACTTAGACCTGACTTAAGCTTAGGTCGGCAAAAACAAGGTTATACTGCATGGATTTTCAATCAGTATGAAGCTCACAACTCGTGGACATTATAGTGTCAAAGCGCTGCTAGATCTGAGCCTACAACAAGGGTTTGGACCAACATCCGTAAAAGCGATCGCACATCGGCAAGACCTGCCTGCTCCTTATTTAGAGAAACTACTGATTGAAATGCGTCGTGCTGGTTTAGTTAACTCAGTGCGCGGTGCTCAAGGCGGTTATCAATTAGCCCGCGAACCGGCACAAATTTCTCTCGGACAAATTTTAGAAGCTGTCGGTGAAACAATCGAGCCATTGCCCCGCCATACTCCAGACGCAGATCAAGCAGAAGACTGGGTGACATTTACTCTCTGGCATCGGCTACACCAAAAGCTCAAAGAATCGTTGTATAGTATTACTCTTGCAGACCTTTATTATGACGCCCGTAGCTGGCAAGCCTCTGTGGGAGAACAAACCAGCTTTGTTGTTTGATCGTCTTCCAAAATGACGGACAGTGTAAAATTCACCTAAATGATGACCTCAAGAGCTGAAAAGACTTAGCCAGACAAATCACAATGAGTGCTCATTATGGTCTAAGAATTTCTCTAATTCTTGAAAACTACCTTATGTGAATTTAGTGGGTGACCCCTAATACATTTGGCTTTAGTTTCCTAACATTGTAGGGGTGCATGAGCGTGCATCCCTACCCCGGTACATCGTGCAATCAATTACATCAACAGTATAAGAATCAGCCGCCACCCTTTAAACTTTTCCGCAAACTCTCGAAAGTTTTCAAAGCTTGTTAGGGTAGGCTCAGGAATATTAGATGAATGCGATCGCCATAAATTTAGTGCCCGTGGCTGTTTTGCTCCTAGCTGCCACTCTAGATTACGTGATTGGTGACCCGTGGGGCTGGCCTCATCCCGTGCGAGTCATGGGTTGGGTAATTTCTCACTATACTCAGTTTGCTCTCAAGCAGTTTAGCAGCCAGCCCCAACGCCGCTTGGCGGGTATCGTCTTGGGCGTCGGACTCATCATCGGTAGCGGACTGACAGGATGGTTAATTGTTCGAGGTGCAAGCTGGTTTCATCCACTGCTAGGTGTTGCGG
>JALYGX010000491.1 GCA_030776905.1 Cyanobacteriota bacterium
TTCTAAATAAGGTCTATTTGGTGAATTGCCAACCTCTAAACCTGTTTTCTCAAACAACTCCAACCACTCGGACTCTGTAAGTCCGCTCAAGACTCGGCAATGCCAGAAATTTTGGTAACGTGTCGGCATCTCCTGCGGTAAATCCTGCGAAGTTAGGATAATTCGACTTTGGCAAGATTCACTTGCCAGCAAACTTTCAAAAAATCTCACCCACCACTCATCCTGGAAATCGTTCCATCCTTCCTCTTCATTACCTTTCAAGATGTTTTCCAGAGAATCCATCAACACCAAATATCGATTTTCTCGCAATTGCTTAAGCAACAAATTCAACAAATGCTGTGGATCTTTGCGCTCTTCTTGTGTAATTGTTTCTCCCCACTTTTCCAGCCATCGACTCGCAACACTGGCAAAATCAGTTGCTTTGTCCTCGTAGTCGAAACTCGCTCTCTTGAACTTGTTCTTCCAATCTCCAAGAAACCAGTCTTGTAACTTTACTGCCAATCGTTCAGCCAAAGCCGTTTTACCAATTCCCGTGATGCCAACGAGGATTAGTAGCCGATATGCCCCTCGAAGATTTTCACTCAGTTCAGCAACTAGCTTCTCTCGACCCCCCCAGGAAGAATCATAAGCAAAAAAGCTGACTGGAGGAGCAGGCTGCTCAGAGGCACTATTGCTACCTTGCTCAACTGGCTTAGTGATTTCTCGCTTATCTAGCCCCAATGCCTCACAAATTTCTTCAAATTTCGAGATGGAAACGGGTTTGCTGTTGACGAAGTTACTGATTGTGGATAGAGCTATCTCTAGATGCGCTGCTAAGTCACCCTGAGTTAGAAAGCTATTACGCTCAAGAGCTGATATGACCTCTTGCTTGCGATCTGGGTGAATCTTGACGGATCGTGGCATAGCTCATTCCTAAAATTTACCCAGATTCTAGCAATCTCCCTTCTGAACGGAAGTCAGTCACGAAATCAGCTATTAACTCAGGTATTGCTCAGATTCGACCTCAGTGAGCCTGATCAGAGGATGAGACTGTAGAGTTTTCTAGGACAAATAACTCAATGTCTCAAGTACAATCCACGAATTACACGAGCCAACCAAGCACAACAACTTTACCGATTGACCCAACTCCATTGTTGGAGAGCAATAGTCCAACAGCGATTATCCTAAGTATCGCGCTCTTGTTTTGGGTTTTGCGTCCAGTGATGCAACAACAAAAGTCAGGTGCTTCTGAGTCTGAAAGCGATCGCCCTTCGTTTGTCAAAGGATTAACCACCATCCTGAGCCGAGTCTTAAAGTCAGATACTTCTAAGTAGTCATAGCTAGGTCGCAACTCCCATCTAAGGAGGTGCGACTTCTTGATTGTGAATGAAAACGCGATCGCTCTTATCCCTCCCTTCAGTGCGATCGCCTCCTCTGAGCACACAACCCGCGAATTGTAAAGCAATATTACAGACCCTTTAAAAATATATTGAGAAATGCGCCAAATCTGAATGAGGCACTTATCCTTAACGTTTAAAGAAATGTGTCGAGGGATATTATGGATCAATTTAGTAGATATCGCATTAGCTGCACCCTAAGCTTTGGCGATATATATGGACAAATCATTGTTTGGTTAATCGTCATTTTCATCAGCCTCGCTTCTGCATTAGCGCTTTGGAGTGCCGATCGCCAAATTTATGCCCTAGCCACCGTCGGACTAATCCTAGTACTGTCTCTGCCCTTCTTGCTCTTTGCCTTCGTAACCACACTGCTAAACCATATTGAGGTTACTCCAATGGTCGCAGGCGAGACGAGTGAGACAACTCAAGGAGTTACGCCTATCCAGAAACCCGTCCAGGCAGCAAGTTAGAAAAGTCATTTTTCAGTAGCAACAGACAAACAATTAAGAAGTTCCCTGCCTTTGGGTAGGGATTTTTTATTAATGTCACCATAAATACAGGGAGAATTCTAACGACCAAACAGAGAATGCGAGAACACGATGTCATTATTGTCGGGGGTGGACTAGCTGGGTGTCGCGCTGCCTTAGAAATTAAACGAATTGACCCTAGCCTAGATGTTGCCCTCGTTGCCAAAACTCACCCGATTCGTTCCCACTCCGTCGCTGCCCAAGGCGGCATGGCTGCCACACTAAAAAATGTAGATGCTGACGACAGTTGGGAAGCCCATGCCTTTGATACGGTTAAAGGTTCCGACTATCTGGCAGACCAAGATGCGGTAGAAATCCTCACCCGCGAAGCGCCAGATGTGGTCATTGACTTGGAACACATGGGCGTGCTGTTTTCCCGCTTACCCGACGGTCGAGTTGCCCAACGGGCTTTTGGGGGGCATTCTCATCGGCGTACCTGCTACGCGGCAGATAAAACAGGTCACGCCATCCTCCACGAACTAGTCAACAACCTGAGGCATAACGGTGTCCGTATCTACGATGAGTGGTACGTGATGCAGCTAATTTTGGAAGATGCCCAGGCAAAAGGTGTGGTGATGTTCCATATCCTGGACACCAAGCTTTTGGTAGTACGGGCGAAGGCAGTGATGTTTGCCACGGGTGGATATGGGCGAGTCTATAACACAACCTCCAATGACTATGCCTCTACTGGCGATGGCTTGGCAATGTCAGCCGTTGCGGGTGTGCCCTTAGAGGATATGGAGTTCGTGCAGTTTCACCCGACGGGTTTGTATCCGGTGGGGGTGTTGATTTCTGAGGCGGTGCGCGGCGAGGGGGCGTATCTGATTAACTCAGAAGGCGATCGCTTTATGGCAAACTATGCTCCCAGTAAGATGGAACTCGCGCCCCGCGATATTACCTCCAGAGCAATTACTCGTGAAATTCGAGCAGGTCGTGGCGTTCATCCCAATGGCAGTGCCAATGGCCCTTGTGTCTTTCTCGACTTGCGCCATATGGGACAAGAAAAAATTATGAGTCGGGTTCCCTTCTGTTGGGAGGAAGCACACCGACTGCTAGGCGTCGATGCTGTCCATCAACCGATGCCAGTACGCCCCACGGTTCACTATTCGATGGGTGGGATACCTGTCAATACCGATGGTCAGGTGCGTAGCGGTGCGGATGGGCTAGTTGAGGGCTTCTTTGCGGCAGGTGAAGCTGCCTGTGTCTCCGTCCACGGTGCAAATCGCTTAGGCAGTAATTCTCTGTTGGAGTGTATCGTCTATGGCAGAAGAACGGGAAAAGCGATCGCCCAATACGTTCAAAACCGTAAATTACCCGAAATCGACGAGCAATCCTACCTCCGTGCTGCCCAAGACCAAATCAGTGCCCTGCTGAACCAATCTGGAACCACTCGCATCGATCAATTGCGTCAAGCCTTCCAAGACTGCATGACCCAATACTGCGGCGTCTTCCGCACCGAAGAGTCTATGCAGGAAGGCTTAAACCAATTGCAACAGTTACAACAGCAATACCAGCAGATTTACTTGGATGACAAAGGCAACTGCTGGAATACTGAAATCATTGAAGCCTTGGAATTGCGCAACTTAATGCTTGTGGGAGAAATTATCCTGACGGCTGCCCTAAATCGGCAAGAAAGTCGAGGGGCACACTGCCGCGAGGATTATCCCGAACGAGATGATGCCAATTTCCTTAAACATACAATGGCTTATTACTCAAGCGCTGGCATCGATCTGAACTATCGACCTGTGGCAATTACTATGTTTGAGCCGCAAGAACGGAAGTATTAAACTGAGATTCCGTGCAAAATGTGAGTTAAACCGAAGTCCCCCGTAGCGGGGTGCTTCGGTCTAAACTTAGCAGAACAGCAACTTTAGGTTTCTTCCAAACTGAACCCTTGCACGGCTACCGCTTAAAGCAGCAGCTAGAGCTATTTATGAGCTGTTGCATTAGCGTTAACTACGGCGCAATTTATCCCCTATTAAGGCGTCTAGAGGAGCGAGGCGAAATTGCGACTCTAGCAACTGACCAGACAGAAGGCGGAGGGTGTCGCAAAACTTACTGGATCACTAGTAAGGGACGCGATCGCTGGCGCGAAAAAATGTTAGAAAATCCCCATGAAAGCTGGGTGAACAGTCGCTCTCGCTTTATGATTAAGTTTTTCTTTTTTAGCCACTTGGAACCTAGCATCAGGCTGACTAGTTAAGCCTCGCTGCGTCTACCTGAGGTAGTATCTTTTAGGTGCAGTGTTCGCGATCCGTTATTCTGCTAAAGGTTCTTTACTTTAACTTAGAACTTTATCTGGACTTAAAGACCGGATTAAAA
>JALYGX010000492.1 GCA_030776905.1 Cyanobacteriota bacterium
AAGAATTTACGACCAATATGCATTATTTGGTAATGCAGTAGTTCCAGCTTGTGTAGAGTGGGTGTGTAAAAGAATTGGTCAGAGAAATTTTGAATTAAATAAACAGATGTGGCAACAACTGACATTATCTCTCTGAGAGAAATCCTGCGCCGAAATGGAAACAAAGATGATGTTGTGGCATTTTTAGAGGAGCGCAACTTTCCTCTAGATGAAATTGGACGTGAAGCACTTGCCGAGAGGATTTTACAGCAGCCACCAGAGCTTGGCTACTTGACCATCTCTAATGCTTTGCAGTGGAGGCTGCAATACAGCCGGATTATAGCTCTAGCAGAAACGGGTACAACAACAGGTGTGGAGAATTTACTTGTATAGGGGGTTTCTTTAGCATTAATTGGGAGAATCAATTGACTGAACTGCAACGGCTGGTTATCGCAGCAGCGCAACAACAAGAGCGTGTTATTTTTCTAACTGACGCGCAACAGCATTACTTAAGTCGGGTGTTGCGGTTGGGTAGTGGCGATCGCTTTATTGCGATGGATGGACGAGGTAGTTGGTGGTTGAGCGAGTTAGAGGCAAGTCTGACGCAAGCTAAAATTATCGAATCCCTCAGTGTTCAAACTGAGTTACTGGTAACAGTGACGTTGATGGCAGCGATGCCCAAGGGTAGTGGATTTGATGAAGTGGTGTATCAGGCAACCGAGTTGGGTGTGGCTTGCATCATGCCGTTGAAAAGCGATCGCACCCTACTCAATCCCAGCCCCCAAAAACTCGAACGCTGGCGACGACTCGCTCAAGAGGCGGCGGAGCAATCAGAGCGTCAAGTTGTACCCACCATTCTTGACCCAGTTGACTTAGCGACTAGTCTTCAGCTACCTGAAACCTTAAACGCCCACCGCTACATTTGTGTAGCTCGTGGCGATGCACCTCATCTTTTGAGTTGCTTACTCGACAAAAAATTACAACTTGTTTCAAGTCAACCCGCTCCTCCTCACCCCCCTTCCCTTGTCATTGCTACAGGACCTGAAGGCGGTTGGACAGCCGCAGAAGTAGAGCAGGCTACAGCCGCCGGATTCCAAAGAGTTTCCTTAGGACGGCGCATCCTCCGAGCTGTCACTGCCCCAATTGTTGCCCTGTCTCTAGTAGCATCCGTTTTGGAGGGCTAATGGTTCATAGCTCAAAATGGATAATAGACTTCTTGCAAAAATCCTCAGTTGAGAGTTGGAACCACAGAGGGACGCAGATAAAACTGGATGCCTATGTTGGTTTCTATTTCCTTACTCAGCACGGGCTACGGCCCGCAACGCAAGGGCAGCACTCAGCACTCAGCACTTTCAAATTAGCAATGAGCCACCATCATGATTGACCAAGTAGCCAATGCCTTTGAGCGAAAAGATTATCGCACAGCTGCCGCCTTACTCAAACAGCTAGTGAAGCAGGAGCCAAAGAACCCTTTAGTCAGGCTTTATATCGGGCGGCTGCATGAAGCGACGGGAAAGCTGGAATCGGCTGAAACGACCTACCGACAGTTACTACAGGGTACGACCAATCCTAAAATTATGGCTCAAGCGCGTCAGGGATTAGGGCGTGTAGAAGCAAGGGCACGAGCGGAGCGGCAACAAGCGCTGGCTCAGGCTACGGCTGACCCTAGTAATACAACATTGGGTATCTTGGTACTCGAACCTATCAGCGCCGAATTGAAACAAATCGCGGCTCAAAAGTTTGCCCGCATCATGCAGATAGACGCCTACTCGGCAAGATTACAGCTACCGACACGCGGTTGGCGGTTATATCGCACGGGACCCGTGGGAGAACTGCACTATTATGTTTCATTGTTGCAAGCTGCTGAGATTCCCTGTTTTGCAGCTTCTCTTGCCAATATTCAGGAACTGAATGTTTTTAATGTGCATTATTTTTCGGATAGTGGAGCCTCTGGTAGCCGCGCCCCGCAAGCCACGGTCGTTTGCCAAAATGTAGAGGGTCAGTTAGGTTCGCTTACTTTCGATTGGTCAGAAGTGGCTCAGAAAGTGGAAGGATTAGTGCCGCTTTTTGACGAAGTTGTAGATTTGGATGCACGCCGCAATTTACAGCGCAAAACTCAAATTCTGGACTACGTGCCGTTTTGCGACTTGCATTTACCGCAGCGAAACAGTATTCTCCGCTTGAGCGATCGCAATTATCAGTTCCAGCAGGGCATTGCTCTATCCTTTAACTTGCCAGATATTCCGGATACAGCGCCACAAAAGTTTCCCATCCGTCAAACAACAACTAAAAAGAAGTGGAATAACTTGCTGGATTTCCTTAACCGTCAGCTACCTCAGATACCCGTCTGGTCTGATTTCACGTCCTTTGCCCAAACAGCGCTGGACTACAAAGAAATGCTGGGACACCTGCCCTCTCACATCGACTTGTTTCGTCGGGAAGAGACACCTTGGGACCCAGCATTTCAGTTGTATAGCGGACTAGTTTTTTTCAAAAATGCGCCAAACAGCAGTAGAACCGTTTAACCCGGTGTTTTTACCTGACGCGCCATATCCCGGAACATATCCAAGCTGGGACCGGGACGCCGCCGACTGTTACTAGCCGTTGGGAGCAAGTAGTTAGGTGCGAATGTGGAGTCTCCTTGAGCTTTGCCATTGTTAGTCGCTGGTGGATTTGGCTGCGCTTCAACCTTGACCTTCCCGTTCTGAGGTTCCGTTGTTGCCTTAGCGGGTTCTGGCTTCTTAGCTGGTGCGGCTGGCTCAGCTTTGGGCGGTGCGGCTGTTGCTACGGCTGCCTTGACAGGTTCCGGTTTCTGAGCGGGTGCGGCTGTCTCGGCTTTCGCGGGTTCTGCCTTCTTCGCTGCCGCTGCGTTCGAGTTTCCACTGTCCTCTAGTTCCAGGAAGTAGCCCTTTCCTTTTTTGGTTTTAGGCGCGGCTGAAGTATCGCCCTTTAGAGATTTTTTTCCACCAAAAAGCCCACTAAAGAAGCCAATTATTCCACCAAACAATTTTTTGATAAAATCGAACATTTACAAATACTCCTGCGCTTTAGATGAATTTAACTGAGTAACCAAAGATGGGAGCAGATTATTCCAGCTTTGATACAAAACTGTTATTAGGACTGCTGCTTCTAAGGGTTAATTTTTTGATGAAGCTGCCCCAAAAGTTTCAGCCAGATTGAATTATGAGTTTTTACGGCGGATCAGTGCAAGATTCACCGAGGCTTCTTCATAAAACTTTACACTACGTTTTCACGGGTATACTTGCTCAACTTTCGCTTGGCAAATGCCACGGTGTAATTTATGTATATTTACAATTATCTCATATTTTACGGGAACATATATGCCACTGAATTGGGTGTACCACATTAGCGATCGCTATTAGTAAACGGATGTCTAAGCTGAGGTTAAATAAGTTATTCAGCAACTATGAATAGTGCAAGCGATTATGCTACCCGTCAAGCAAGCGGACGCAACCCCGTGTTGTTGATTCACGGCATTACTGATACAACGGTAGTCTTTCGCCAAATGGTTGGTTACCTAAGCGGACGCGGTTGGTCAGTCTATAGCTTTAATATGATACCCAACAATGGCGATCGCCCTCTAGACAATTTGGCAGCGCAAGTCGCTGATTATGTCGCTAAAAATTTTGACCCCAAACAACCCCTAGATGTGATTGGCTTCAGCATGGGGGGAATTGTGTCGCGCTACTACATTCAACGATTGGGCGGTATTGAGCGAGTGCAGCGCTTCATCAGCATATCAGCTCCCAACAACGGTACATTGGCAGGCTACCTCTCTTACCGTCCTGGCTGCGTTCAGATGCGTCCAGATAGTGAATTTCTCCGAGATTTAAATCGCGACTGCGCCATGCTGGGACGGCTGAACTTTACTGTACTCTGGACGCCGTATGATTTAATAATCGTCCCGGCGAATAGTTCTCAGATGCCTGTCGGTAAAGAGGTAATCGTGCCTGTTCGCCTCCATGCGTGGATGCTGGCAGACGAGCGATGTCTCAAGGCAGTAGCGGCAGCACTCTCTGAGCCGATTTTAGTAGGTAGTTGTTAGGGGCTGGAGTTTAGCCTACTATCACAGGTAGCGTTTTAATGGGAAAATTTCAGCATTAAACCGCTATATATGGCGTTATTTTTAACTGAGTTTAATTAGTAATGCTTCAGCAATGCCAGGAAAGTAAAACCCCACTGGCATGAGTACAGTGGGGCAGAACTCTTCAAAGCTTGATGCCTTTACCTATCTCTTGAGCTAGGGCACCTTATGCAGTTGATGCAAGTTGTCTTTAATGTGACAAGAAAAAACCCCCTGTGCATCAGTCAGTGGGGTGGGTTTGACACTCGTTTTTCAATGTCCTCATTATAAAAATCCGTACATTGAGGGAACATCAACATAAGGTCACGACTTAGGTATGACTTTAGTCATGGGTATAGCTCCCCTTCAGGAGGTGAAAGTGTTAAACTTCCCCGTGTTGCTTACGCTGAACACGGGGATTTCAGTAGCCCTAGAACGTGTTGCTCTAACGAACAAGCAAGTCCTGAACCTCTAGGCTGGTCTAAAAGCAGCCCCAATGCAGAAATATTCTTAGCACCATTCTCGTCAGCGTCGCCAGCCCAACCACAATGACCACACTTAAACTTCTTGCCACTTCTGTAGGATTCACCTCTAATGGGGTGGATGTGCAGGCATTTGTGGCAAGTTTGCGAGGTATAACGCGGGTCAACAAATACCAAATTTACCCCAAACTTTACCGCCTTGTAGGTGAAGAATTGGCGAAGCTGGAAAAACGCCCAACTATTACTCCTGAGTCGCTCTGTTTTAGAGCGGGGTTGTTGGTTGGTGCGTTCCCTGATTCCTGTCAAATTCTCCAAAGCAATAGCTTGGCTTGTGGTTTTAGCGTACTGGATGAGTCGGTAGCTGATGGTATGGTTCACCTGTGCCTGGAATCTTCGTTCACGTCCACTCAACCGTTGCAAGAGTTGCCGACATCTACGCCGACTACTTCTTGTGCCTTTGGACGCTTTTTGTTGCAACGAAGCTCTTACACGGGCATATTTATCACGAACTTCAGTTATCTCTTTCCCGCTAAACTTGTCGCCTTCTGAGGTAACGCAAATGTCTGTGCGTCCCAAATCAACACCCAAAACTCTATCAGTTTCTTCAGGTTGTGGTGGCTCAGATTCAAGCTGAACTTGCAAGTAGTAAGTACCATCCTTGCGCTTTATCAGTACTGCCGATTTAGGATTCCTACCCGTCAGCAAATGACGCTGATAGTTACCGATATGCAAAGGGAACTTTTCTCTCCCTTTGAGCATTGTCAAACTAACCGTCCAGTCTTTCTCTCTGAAGGTGAAAGTTCGAGCGTCATAGGTAGCACTGGTAGGAGCAAACCCTTTAACAGGTCTATCTTTTTGTTTAGCCGTCTTGCGGTTAGCGCAGACCCGGCGAATAGCATGAATGGTCATCTGAGCCGACAAACCCGAATAATCTCGCGCCTCCTTGTAAATCAAGGATTGTACGGCTATCTGGTTAGTAAGTTTTGGTTCGGTGTTTTTGTTTACGTACTCACAGCAACTTGCAAACGCACGAAGTACCGCATCAAGTTTTTCAACCTGACTTGGAGATACTTCGAGCTTGCAGCTAACCGTGAGGACTTGAGGCATTTTCAACAGGTGAAGAATATGGAGTTGTCATACCATACTTAAGCTGACTTCGGGGGTATTGAACCCCACTCAGTCAGCCGCTATCCCTCCCCAGGTTGCTAGCGCTGAACCTGGGGACTCCCGCGAAACCGTTGAAATTTGGTTCTCCTTGCTTTTCAGGGAAGGGGGTTAGGTTTTTCAATTGCCGATAGCATCAGAAACTAAACTGAGCGCGTAAGTTACCCACATATATGGTGGGGTTGTCATCGAAGTTGTTGGGGTTAGCGATGAGATAAAAGGCTGGCACGATCGCAATATTATTCGTTACTGGATAGAAGTAAGTCGCTTCAAACTCGTATTGAGTTCCACCATTGCCACCGCCAGACACCAAGAACTTACGACCATCTAAGACATCAAAGGGCACTAAAAATGAGAAGGTTGCCAATGCTCCTGCTTTGACC
>JALYGX010000493.1 GCA_030776905.1 Cyanobacteriota bacterium
TCTTAATCCTTCTGTGATGACCCGCTGGCAGCGAGTAACTGCCCTATTACAAGAGTGGGGCTATTCTGTCAAGTTTGGTTGGTGGCGTCAAGTCGATAAGACCTATCCAGATATTGACGAGCTGACCGACTATAGCAAAGTCGAGTACATCAGTTCAGAGGAATTTCTGGCGAAAGCCAAGGTCAACCCAACAGAGGCTAAGTCCACAGAGCGGAAAAAGGGGCTTAGCCAAACCTACCAGGAAAAAGCCAAGGATGCATGGCGAAAGGCGAAGCGGTTCACCGCAGATATTAAAAAGGCTACGGAGTGGTTTAAAGCGGATTTACCACCAAAAAACTCCATCTTTCTTGGTCGGGCTGGTTTAGGCGGGGGCAAATCAACACGGTTAGGAAAGTGGGTGAAACAGTGGAAGAATCAGAGTATGGGCTTCATCTGCTTGGGGTACAGGAACACTTTATTACTCCAACTATGCAGCGAAAAGAAGTTGGGATTCTATCACCTGCATGAGAGCGATTCAGCCGTCATGCGTCGTGACCCAAGCGGCGGTATCGCCTTATGTGTCGATTCGTTGTGGAGGTTCCAACCGGAAGACTTTGACGATAAGATTCTCATCCTTGACGAGGTGATGAGCGTCATTCGTCACCTACTACACTCTCCAACTGTTAAAGGTCGCGACAACATTTTAAATTTATTCCAAGAGGCATTGCAGAGAGCAAGCCAAGTTGTTTGTCTGGATGGATGCTTGGCAGATTGGGCGGTGAAATATCTACATGACCTTGCACCTGAGAAGAAAATTATTAGGGTTGAAAACACCTTCCAGCGCGATAAAGCTCAACTCAACTTTCTATTGGGAACCATTGATATTGAAGAGGAAGTGAAGAAGAATGACCGATCGCCCTGGCTAGAATACCTGCTTAATCATTGCGCGGTTCCCGCTGTGTGTTCGGATAGCCAAGTCTTCATTGAATCCCTCGACAGTTTGCTGACAGAGAAAGGACTGAAAACCCTGCGGATAGATTCTAAGACCGTGCCAGAAGAGTATGTCAAAGAGTTTTTGAAAGATTGCGACGCCTACATCGAGAAATACCAACCGGACGCAATCCTTTACACTCCCAGCGCTGAATCTGGCGTCGATATCTCCATCAGTAACTACTTTACAGGTCACGTTGCCTTCTTTTTTGGGGTCTTAGGAGTGGACTCGATTTTACAGATGCTGGGTCGCATCCGGGACACCAAATGCACTAAGTTTGTCTGGGTCAGAGAGTGGGTAGCTCAGTCTGAGCAAACTCACTCTAGATCCCCCTTTGCCAAAAAAGTAGGGCAAGCCATTGAAAAAATGCTCTGTCAGGATATCACCGATACAGTTTCAGGGATTGACCGCGATCAAGACATCATCAGCAAACTCTGGGCAATTATTCAAGGCAGCAAGAATCCTCATTTTGAAGCCAGTAACCAAATTCAAGCGATCGCCAACTATGAGAAAAGTAATCTCAGAGAATGCGTTCTAGAGTCGCTCAAGGCATCCGGTTATCCAATTAGGCTGTGTACCTTGAATCCATCAGAGGAAGCCAAGGAGAAGGTCAAAGCGGCAACTGAGACAACAAAACGCCAGAACTGCCATGACATCTTCACGGCTGAGAAAATAGCGCCTGACTTTGCCGACGACCTTTCTAAAAAGTTTGATGCTGGATGGCAAGATCGAGTGAAAGTAATACAAGCGTCCTATCGCAGTCGCTTACCAGGTATTGACGAATCCTCTAGCTGGTCTGAGGATTTCATTTACAAAATCCGGTATGATAACCCGGACTTCCTGAATCAACAAGAGCTGTTTTGGCTATTCTCTCATCCAGAAGAAGCCAACCGGATGAATCAGGAGCGCTACTACCGGATAGCTCAAAAAGAGCGCACCTTCATCGGCAATGTTAAAAGCCGCATGGCACGGGTCAGAGCGCTACGCGACATCAATTTTGAGCAGTTCCTAGACCCGGAAAAAACCTGGATGGAGGATAGCCCTGAGTTAGTCGAACTAGTTAGCCGATGCAAGGATGAGAAGATAGCCGCTGCACTCGGTAGGCATCCAGGACAACAAACCAACATTCGATTCTTGGGTAGCCTGCTAAAAATGCTGGGGCTGAAGCATCGAGGGCAGAAAATCAAGTCCGAGGACGGAGACTACCGAATTTACCGACTTGACCGTGATACCCTATCTGACCCAGACAGGAGGAATGCTCTCCAATGTCTCGATCGCCGCTGGGAAAATTATTTAACCAAGGAAGTAGAAATACTCAATTGGAACCCGGTTCTTGATTCTCAAGAAACAACAACTATTGATAACCAAACCTGTCAACAAGAGGGGGGTCATTCTCAAGAAGCAAAATCGACTCAAACGCAGATACAGCAAGCACTTGAGGCGGTTCCACGAACACCTGCAAAGTATATATATAATTTAGGGGCTTCGTGGAACCAATCAGATCAGGTAGAAAGCCAGGGGGTTAGGGACGCTTTAGAGGCGGCGGCAGCGGTAACGAAAGAGTCGCTTGGGGAACGAAGCCTTGTTGCTCGGCTAACTGATTCGCTGCCGTACTGCCAGACCGCCAAAGACTTCGCGCTCGTGATTGAGGGCTTTAATGCCACCTGTGATCAGATTGAGGATGCGATCGCGCTTCAACCCGACCAGCCGAGGCGATCGCAGTTGACGCAGTGGCTAGAAACCTTGAATTTGCCAGCGGGGGAAGTACAGCCGCCTCAAAATTGGCAGGAAACTGTTAAAGCCTATGC
>JALYGX010000494.1 GCA_030776905.1 Cyanobacteriota bacterium
ACTCTAGCAAGACTACTCAAACTATTTTAGACACTAGCGAAGAAACATCTACAGACTTAGATTTGCTAAGTATTGTCAAAGCCTCGCAAACTCTTTCAGGTGAACTTATGTTAGATACCCTGTTAGAGAAGATGATGAAACTGCTCATCGAAAATGCTGGGGCACAAACAGGCTATCTAATCTTGAATCAATCCCGGCAATGGGTGATTGAGGCATCAGCAATGATTGAATCTGATGACATCAAGGTTTTGCAATCTATCCCGATACAAACGGTTAGTAGTAGCGGTACTACATTAAGAGTGCCTCTTAGTCTAGTTAATTATGTGACACATACCCTAAAGAGTATCGTTTTGAGCGATGCCGTACACGAAGGGAATTTCACAAGTGACCCCTACATTATCGAACAGCAGCCGAAATCAGTATTATGTGCGCCGTTGCTGAATCAAGGCAAACTAGTAGGTATTCTCTACTTGGAAAATAATCTCACCACTGGGGCATTTACACCAGATAGATTGGAAATCTTGAATCTGTTATCCTCACAGGCGGCGATTTCCATTGAAAATGCCCAACTTTATGCTGATGTACGTGCAACTGAGACCAAATTAACGCAATCTTTGGAAGCTTTACGAAAAAGCGAAGCGCGATTCCGATTGGCAGTTGATAACTTCCCTGATGGCGTGTTTGTTATCTACGACGCCCAGCGACGGTTCCAGTTTATCAATGCTCATGGAGTTATGCTGGGTGGACTGCCAGAGGCGGCACTACTTGGTCATACTGACGAAGAGATACACCCACCAGAGATTACAGATTCGTATCTACCATGCCTCCAAAAAGCGATGGAGACAGGTACTTCACAGACTAGAGAATGCACGATTACTTTGCCAACTATTGGGCAAATGACCTTTGTCGTAACCTATGTTCCACTGCTAGATGAACAAGGAGAAATTTATCAAATTCTCGGTATAACTCACGATATTACTAAGCGCAAGCAAGCCGAGAGGCAAATTCAAGAATCGCTACAGGAAAAAGAAGTCTTACTACAGGAAATTCACCATCGGGTCAAAAATAACTTGCAAGTGATTTCGAGCCTACTTGACTTACAATCTCAGCAACTTAATGAGTCAAGTTTGCTGGAGATGTTTCGGGACAGTCGGAATCGCGTCAAATCGATGGCTCTTGTTCACGAAAAACTGTATGAATCTAAAAGTTTTGCCAGAATTAATTTCGCTGAGTATGTTGAAACTTTAGTAATGAACTTATTTATAGTTTATGGAGACAATTCAAATCACATCGCTTTAGATCTAAAGTTAGATGAGGTGGCTCTGAGTATAGATACAGCAATTCCTTGTGGTTTAATTATCAATGAATTAGTTTCAAACGCTTTGAAGTATGCGTTTCCCAATCAAGCTAGAGGAATAATCTCTATCACTCTTAATTCTGAAGAGGATAATTACTATACACTTACTATCAGGGATAATGGGATAGGACTGCCGCACAATTTTGATTTCAATACTGTTGAATCATTAGGACTTCAGCTAGTGAAGATTTTAGCTAGCCAGCTTGAAGGAACAGTGCAAGTAGACGGTCATTTTGGGACAGAATTTCACCTGAGATTTAGTGAACTAAGCTCTTAAAACCTTAAATAACTAGCAGAAATCTTCACCACCCTCAAGGTAGACAAGAAAGACAAGGGGGAAAGGAAGATTTGAGGTAAGCTGTTATTTCTGCCATGCTGCACTAAATATCCAAACCAAAAACAGTTAGCTCAGGCGGCTGTTCGACAGTGAACTGATAGTACAGCTCTTGAGACGAGTGAGGTTGTAAAGGGACAGACCATTCCAAAATTCCCATCTCACCCATTTGAATCTGAGGATTGGAGCGAGTTAGACGCACTTTAATTTGTTCGTTGCGGCTGACGGGTAATTGCTCTGTTAGTGTTAGTTCAGCTTCGCGATCGCATAGATTTGTAACCACCAGTCGATAAGCATAGGTAGTACGCCGCTGATTTCCTATCAACTTCTTGTCTACCTGGCGTTCTACCAAATCCCTCTCAATCTTCAACCCTTCGTCAATACCCAAGTTCAGTTTAAATTCCTGCCCCGGAGCGATGTTCTCCAACTGAGTTGTCCCGACAAAGATGTTATCGCGGAAGATATTAGCTTTACCGGGTAATAGAGTAACTCCGGTGAGAGGGTTAGCGATCGTAGTTTGAAGGTAAGCCACGCTGACGACGCGAGGTAGGGCAACATACTCGGCGCGGCAAGGGTAATCATCGTTAAAAATCGTAGTTTTATGCGGTGTCCCATCACTGGGAATATTGCTACCACCGCTTACCCCAAAAGTCACGACACCACCCTGTTTATAAACTTCTGCCGTTACGGTTTGAGCTTTAAGATACTCTAAATCGGCATCTATCATCGCTGTTGCTTCCGCTGCCATTCCTGGAAAAGGCATGGAGGAAGAGATAGCTCGTACTTGCATGGCGTCAGATTCGGCTAAAGCCTTTGCCAGTTGTCCCGGATAACCGGGGCGTTGCACATCAACATACCAAGGAATTAACTTGGGTGGCACATTACCCAGTCCCGGCTTAGCTGTGGAAAGAGTTAGGGCTACATCCAGCCAATCCTCACCAGTGCTTTGCTGAACTTCTGCTAAGTAGCTGATGTTGAGAGCTTCCTGGGTTGTTGAGAAGCGCAAGTCATAAAGGGGCTTCCAACTCGCTTGATGGACGACATAAGACACCTCTAGCTCAAATTCACCAGCGCCTGACGGTTCTAAGGTGACGATGATGCTGAAACTTTCTTGAGGGCGAGGTGTGGAAACCTGCTGTAACTGCTGGCGCAATGCCTGTAATTGCTGGTCGAGTTTTTGTTGTGCTTGTTCTTGTTTGGCGATCGCATTTGAATACTCGCCGTACTGCTGCCCTACAAAATCCAGTAATTCCCGGATTTGCTCCAGGTTCATCAGTTCCGGATCGGGAAACCGCGTCAAGCGCTCCAAGTACTGAGTATTTAAGCTTTTGATAAAATTACGTTGCAGGTTCAGCAGTGCCAGTTGGTCTTGTACGTGGCGTTTTTCCTCCTCGACTTTCCCAATTTCTCGATTTAGTTCAGCAACTCGATGAGCGATCGCTTCGGTAGTAAATGTCCGTTCCGTGCGCACCCCCAATAATTGCACCGCTACCGTACCCGTCCCCGATGCCCGAACCGACTCACTTACAAGTGTCACTGGCAGTTGGGCAATCACAAGTTCATGCTCTTCACCAGTCAGTTGTACAACACCCTGGCGCGTTACCAACGCTCGATCGTCGTATACCGTAACCTCACGAATGCGGGTGTCTACTGTTTTGTTCATCAGTACTTAGTCCTCAGATGAATGTCATTGGTCATTTGTCGGTTGTCCTTGAGTAATAACCGATGACCAATGACTCATGCTTATTTAACTTTTGACTGGTAAAACTCCAGCCAAATCTAAAATTTTGGGAATCAAGTCTTCTCGCTTGACTGCCATCATGTGGACACCCTGACACAGTTGCTGTGCTAACTGAACTTGCTCGGCGGCAATCTTGATTCCTTCCTGTAATGGATCTTCAGCAGCAGCTAGCCTATCAATCGCGGTTTGGGGAATGTTGACCCCTGGAACATATTTATTAATAAATTGGGCATTCTTTGCAGATTTGAGCAAAAATATTCCCGCTAAAATCGGTTTATTGCTACCAGCGGCAATTTTATCCATAAACTGCTCCAGCCGCTCGAAATCAGTAATCAACTGGCTCTGGAAAAACTGCGCACCTGCTTCTAGTTTACGCTCAAACCGACTTTGCAGACCCGACCAACTTTTTAACTGAGGGTCAACGGCGGCACCGGGAAACAAGTCAGTGACTCCATCAGTCAGGGGCTTATCATTGGTGTCCGATCCACTATTAAGCTTGGCAATGAGTTTGAGCAGGCGTACTGATTCTAAGTCAAAGACACTTTTGGCATCCGGATGGTCACCTGCTTTCACGGGGTCGCCTGTAAGGGCCAGGATGTTACGGATACCTAGAGCATGAGCACCCATGAGGTCAGATTGGAGAGCAATACGGTTGCGATCGCGACACGCCATCTGACAAATTGGCTCAATCCCGTGCTGCAATAAAATTACTGAGGCGGCTATGGAACTCATCCGCAGCACTGCCCGACTCCCATCCGTAATATTCACCGCATGGACTCGACCCTTGAGGGTTTGCGCCATTTCGATCATGTGAGTAGGACTGCCTCCCTTGGGTGGGCAAACCTCAGCCGTGATTAAAAATTCACCGGACTGGGCAGCGGTACGAAACGTATTTTGAATCGGGGTAGTGCTTTGTGAGTACGTCTGGGGAGACAATGGTTTGACAGGGGTTTTAACTGTGAGGTTTTGCAGGGTATCGCTCATAAATTTACTGAAAGTTTTGAGTTGAAAATTTTGAGCCGAACTAATGCCCAACTCGTCAGTATTAACTCTTAACTTTACAGGGGTGTGGAATAACCGAGGGCAGCTTTAACCTGAGAGAGGGTTGAGAGAGCGATCGCCTCTGCCTTTTCTCGTCCCTGCCGCAATACCGACTCTAGATAGCCCTTGTCATCCATTACCGCTTGATACTTCTCCTGAATCGGCTGTAAGGCGGCGATCGTCGTTTCTGCTAGCAACGGCTTAAATTGTCCCCAGCCCATATCCTGACATTCTGCCGCAACTTCTTCTTTCGTTTTTCCAGAAAGTATCTGGTACAAGCCCAAAAGATTATTACACTCTGGGCGTTCTGGGTCATCAAAGGTTAATCCTTTAACTAGATCGGTTTTACAACGCTTAATCTTCTTCTGGATTAGCTCAGGCGAGTCCAACAGATTAATGCGACTACCCTCGGCGGGGTCAGACTTAGACATTTTCTTTGTACCATCCGTCAGACTCATCACCCGCGCCCCTTCCTTGCGAATCAAGGGTGAGGGCACTTTCAAGATAGGGGGCTTATTTTTAGCAAATTGGTGATTAAATCGGTCCGCAATATCTCGCGTTAGTTCCAAGTGTTGTTTCTGATCTTCTCCCACGGGGACTTTATCCGCTTGGTAAAGCAAGATATCTGCTGCCATTAATACTGGGTAATCTAGCAAGCCCGTATTGACATTTTCGCCTTGCCTAACTGCTTTTTCTTTGAATTGAATCATGTCAGTCAGCCAATTGATGGGCGTGATGCAGTTGAACAGCCAAGTCAATTCGCTATGGGCAGAAACATGGGATTGTACAAAAATACTGGAGTATTGCAAATCAATCCCGCAAGCTAAATACAAAGCAGCGATCGTATAGGTATCAGATGCCAGTGTGGTGGGATTGTGGGGCGCGGTGATCGCGTGTAGATCGACCACACAGAAGAAATTTTCGTACTGGCTTTGACCCTCTACCCAGTTGCGGATGGCTCCCAAATAGTTGCCTAAATGTAAATTGCCCGTGGGTTGAACCCCAGAAAATGCTCGCTGCTTGCCCATTTTTGATTGAATACTTGTGCCAGAACTAACGACTGTAAATGTCCTTAGTGTGTATCAGTTTTATCCATTTTGCCATCCGCAAAGCTTTATCTTGGCAAAATTCGTTGGTCTCGGCGATATATTGGCAAATTTGGGGCACCCCCTACAGACAGCGTATCCAGCCGCAAAATTGATGAGAAGATAGTGTGAGAACCTCCCTTAATACTTAGTTGGGCAAATTCATGGCTAAAATTCAGTTTTCTCGAGGTATTACCGAAGAAGTTATCCCTGATGTGCGGCTTACCCGATCTCGCGATGGCAATCAGGGTACGGCAACGTTTTATTTTGACAAACCCAAAGCTCTCGACGGCACGAATACAGAAGACATCACTGGGATGTACATGATTGATGAAGAAGGTGAAATTGTAACACGAGAGGTTAAGGGTAAATTTGTCAATGGTCAACCCACTGCATTAGAAGCCATTCTGCTGATGAAGTCACCCGGAGAATGGGAGCGTTTCATGCGTTTCATGGAACGCTATGCCGAAGAGCATGGTCTGGGATTTAATAAGTCGTGAGGCGTTCTTTGTCATTCGTCATTGGTTATGAGTTTGTGACAAATAACAAATGACCCATACCAAAGGACACAGGACACAGAACAAAGGACACATGACAAACCAGCCTCATCCTGATGTAGCGGAACTAGCCGTCAATTGTGCTGCGATCACGGTTAGCGATACGCGATCGCCTGAAACTGACCGGAGTGGTCAGCTAATTCAGCAATTACTCCGTGACGCTGGTCATACAGTAGGAGTTTACATGATTCTTAAGGATGAACCTGCCCAGCTTCAGGCGCATCTGGAAGGCTTAGGAAAACGCTCAGATGTTGAGGCTGTTATTTTTAATGGCGGTACTGGCATTGCGCCACGAGACACTACCTATGATGCCTTAGAGAGCTTGCTGGAAAAGACTTTGCCAGGATTTGGAGAAGTGTTCCGCTTTTTGAGTTACCAGGAAATTGGCTCGCGAGCGATCGCATCCCGAGCCGTTGCTGGTGTTTATCAAGGCAAGCTAGTCTTCTCAATTCCCGGCTCAACTAATGCTGTCAAACTCGCCCTGCAACAGCTAATTTTGCCGGAACTGGTTCACCTCGTCACGCAACTTCGAGGGAGCAGGCAGTAGGGACTGGTTAGAGCGGCATCACCTAGAGGGTGGAATCTTCCCAATTTCCAGTCCCCAAGCCATTAGTTCTTAATACTAATCGGCTTTGTCGGTTGAGCCATACCGGGTCGAGCCAGTACGCTCGTTGCTAAAGTAGCGATCGCTTGCTGGTATTGAGGGTCATTATTTGTAGCCATTAAAGCGGGTTCAGCTTCCAAGCGCTTCTCTTGGTCGCTCGTCAACTCTACTTTGATATCCGGGGCAATTCCTTTGTGGTTGAAATTGAGTCCGCTAGGTGGGAAGTAATGAGAAATGGTTACGGCTAAACCCGAACCATCCGACAAAGGATGAACCGACTGAACCACTGCTTTTCCATAGGTTTGCGCGCCAACAACTGTCGCTCGTTTATTATCTTTAAGAGCGCCTGTCAGAATCTCACTAGCACTAGCGGAGTTCCCATCGACCAGAACAGCTAAGGGAAGTTGTGTCAAAGCCGAGCGGTTAGCCGTAAATTCCTGTTCACCACCTTTGCGGTCTACTGTTTTGACAATTTTGCCATTGTCTAGCCACATCCGGGCAATTTCCACACTAGATTGCAGCAAGCCGCCTGGATTTCCTCGCAGATCTAATACATAGGCGTTCACTTTCTGATCGCCAAGGTTTTTGATTGCCTTTTCCATTTGCTCGGCAGCATGAGAGCTAAATTCATTCAAGCTGATGTAACCCACTCGCATCTGACCTTCCTGCTTGAGGGTATAGCGAACCGCTGACAGTTCAATCTGAGCGCGAGTCAGCAACACATCAAAAACTCCCTTGCCTTCACGGGAAAGTTTTAGGGTAACGGGTGTTCCCACTTCACCTCGAATTAAGGCTGAGGCGTCTTCTAGACTCATGCCTTTAGTGGATTTACCATCGATCGCTAAAATACCATCTCCGGCTTTCAGGTTTGCCTTCGCTGCCGGGGAATTCTCAATCGGTTCAACGACAATCAGCCCTTTGCTTTGTTCCTGGAGTCCCATGCGGATGCCAACACCCGAAAGTTCGCCAGACGTTTGATTAGTGAGCGCTTTAAATTGTTCGGGGTCTAGAAAGCGAGTGTAGCGGTCTCCCAGAGGCTTGAGGGCTTCCCGAATGGCTTCGTAGGCTTGATCTCTTGAGGTGTAATTTTTACTAAGCAGTTGCTGCCGCGTGGCTTGCCAGTCTACCTTATTAAAGGTGTTATCGACGTATTCCTGGTTAACAATCTGCCAGACTTCATCAACAACATTTTTAGGGCTATCTTGGAGCGCTGCGAAGACAGAGCGACCTCCAATCGGTGCGAGAAACGATAATGCCGCTGTTGTTGCGATCGCTCCACTGAAGAGGACGCCTTTGAGCCAAGGGAAGTGTTTGGGGTATTGGTTCATGGAGAGTGGCTATAACGGGGTTGGCGTTTAATAACTGAACAGTTATTTTCTAATAGGGCAGTTGAAGGGATACCCAGCGCTTGCACCTTACACTCAGCTGGCGCTTTGGAGTTATCGTCTCGTAGACCTCTGAAATGAGTCTAGCGTTACTATACTCAAATTGCGAAGAGAACTTCAGGAATTTTGTGCCAGTTTACTCTGTGTCCTCTGTCTTAATGTAGGTAATTATTATTTCAAAGTAACTAATTACTTGAGCCAAGTCTGAATATTTCTCAGAAAACATGAAACCTAGACTCATTCGACGCAACTGGGTTAACTTCAAGAACTGGTTTCGGGTCAAACGGCGACTCGATTGGCTGCGCTTTGGGCTATTTGGTTTGGGGTTCCTCCTTTTTACCTGGCTGCTAATTATCACGTTTAAATTGCAGACGGCAGCGTCAGGACCGACAGGTGCTTTCTTTGTCTTGGGGGGCGGTATTCGTCGGGAAATGTACGTAGCCGAGTTGGCTAAACAGTACCCGGAAACTCCAATTTTGATTTCTCAAGGCTCGGAAGACCCCTGCATTTTGCTGGTTTTTCAACGAGAACAGGCTCCCATCCGCCAAGTTTGGTTAGAAAAGTGTGCCGATTCTACCTTTGATAACTTCTACTTTAATATCCCACTCTTACATAAGTGGGGAGTTCGTAAAGTTAAATTAATTACCTCTAGCACTCATCTACCACGAGCCAAGTGGATGGCACAGATTCTTTTGGGCGCTCATGGTATTTGGGTAGAGCCAGATATTATTGAGGAGCGCAGTACCGGGCATCCCGACGCCGCATTAAAGACTGGGATCGATATCGCCCGTAGCGCTGTTTGGGCTATTTTCAGTCAATTTATCCAACCCGAATGCACCAAGTCTCTCGCCTTAGCAGATGTGGATTTAGAAGCTTGGCGCAACTCGGATTTCAAGTGCGATCGTCAAGAGGAGTTAAATCTTTATTAGACTGGCGTTGTTTTTGACTTGTTTGACTAAGGATTCAGTCATGAGATATGAACTCCTGTCAAGTTGACCTGTCCGAGTACGGGAGCAGCAGCTCAGGACTTACCTCAAGCAGATAAACGTGGTAAAAAAGAGCGGTTCGTTATTCTTAACAAGACCGCCCATCTAAAATGCTTCCCGAATTGTATCTCAAATGTCTCAACTCTCAACTGAGTGCATCTCAATTACTGACCTTAGAAATGCTGGTCTGGCTATTGCAATTTCATAAACAGATACGAATTGAAAGATTAGCCGCCTGTTTGCCCTTGCCGATTCTGTATGAGAGTCGTCGCCGCCATGTACAAAGGTTTCTATCTTTACCGCAACTAAGTATTCCTTTGTTATGGTTTCCTCTGATTAAGAGTATTCTTTTAACTCAAATCCAACTCGGAACTCAGACCATTGTTGCCTTAGATAGAACCCAATGGAAGCAAAACAATTTATTCGTTGTCAGTGTAATTTGAGATAAGCGAACTTGGCCTATCTATTGGCAGGGTCTGGAACACACTGGCAGTAGCAACTTAGCTCAACAACAAGCCCTACTACGTCCCGTATTACGCTTGCTCAAGTCTTATGAAATTGTAGTTATCGGAGACCGAGAATTTCGTTCGGTTGAGCTAGCCTATTGGCTCAAGCAGAAGAAGGTATACTTTGCTCTACGCCAGAAGCAAGGGAGTTATATCAAGCTCAAGGGTAAAAATTACCAAAAATTGAGCGAACTGGGTTTAGCTCCAGGGATGAAGCTGTTTTTCACC
>JALYGX010000495.1 GCA_030776905.1 Cyanobacteriota bacterium
ATTGCCAGCTTTTCCAGAGTCCTCCGCGTGTCAGCAGTAACCGGAACCCCACCAAAATCATCAGTCCAGGCGAAACGGTAGTGAGTGAGGGGAAATTCAGAACTCGTCTCTATTGGTGCAGTTTGAACGTGCCAATCCCGACTATCCACTCCTTCAATCAGAGACAGACACAACTGGAGATCTGCAATAGAGCGTGCCAGGGGACCGAGCACCCGCAGATGTCGAACCGAGGTCAGAGAACCAGCCTTGCGACTCACCACACCAGCATTAGAAACCCGATACTCGGTGGGTTTGAATCCAAAAATACCGCAGAAATGTGCCGGAATCCGAATCGAGCCACCAATATCCCCACCTAGATCCAAAGGAGATAACCCCGCCGCCACTGCTGCTGCACCCCCGCCTGTACTACCCCCTGGTGTACATTCAAGGTTCCAGGGATTATTGGTGCGACCAAATAGAGGGCTATCGGTCTGGATGCCTTGAGCGAACATCGGTAGATTGGTTTTACCCAAGATGATAGCTCCTGCCGCCCGAAGACGAGCCACGACCGTCGCATCTTCAGTGGGAACGTAATGGGCGAAGGGTGGATAGCTGCTGGTGGTTCGCAGTCCAGCGGTGGCTAAATAATCTTTAACGGTAATGGGAACGCCGTGAAGTACACCCCAATATTCACCTCTGGCAAGGGCTTCGTCCGCTGCTTTTGCGCGTTCTCGTGCGCGTTCTTCATCCAACGTGACGATCGCATTCAACTTAGCATTATACTTGCCAATTTGCGCTAAATGTGCATCAATAACTTCAACAGCAGAAAAAGAGCGATCGCAGATACCCTTAGCCAATTCATGAGCAGGCAGAAAAACTAATTCATTCATGAGAACTGCCTTCTAGAGAAGCTTTTACCTTAATTGTCGCTAAACTCTTAATTCAGTGAAATTGCTTTAGTAATAGAATGAGTTTGTCGCCGCATTGGTTTCCTGCAATGACCTACACGTCGCCCAAGCTACTAACATTGGAAGCATTCATTGAGCAATACGGCGACAACCCGCGCTACGAACTCATTGATGGAGAATTAAGAGACATGGAACCGACAGGGCCTCATGAAGCCGTTGCCGGAAGCCTAGCGGGTAGAATATACGCTGAAATTCTGCGATTAAATTTAAACTGGTTAATTCCTAAAAATTGTCTGATTAAGCCTCCTGCCGCTGAAGCAACAGCTTTGCGACCTGATGTAATTGTTTTAGACAAAGAAGAACTTGGTCATGAACCCCTCTGGCAAGAAGAACCAATAATCTGTAATGGCAACACGGTAAAACTGGTTGTTGAAGTTGTTAGTACAAACTGGCAAGATGACTACGCCCGTAAAGTGGAGGAATACGCTCTTCTCGGCATCCCCGAATACTGGATTGCTGATTTTAGAGGGTTAGGTGGTATTCAATTCATCGGTAAGCCAAAACAGCCAACATTTACTGTTTATCAGCTCGTTGGAGATAGCTACGAGCCACGACAATTTCGGTTAGGTGAAACCATCGTATCTTCCCGACTTCCAGCATTACAGCTAAAGCTCGATGATGTCATGCCTTGAGGTCAGTTTGACAGTCCCATAATAATCGCGATCGCAGTATAAATAGCAGAGCAACTGCCAGCATCAGACATTAGCATTGGTTGGAGTACCCCCATGTCTGGAGCAAGAACTTAAAGAGCTTGTCTATTGCAAGTTGTCTGTGAGCGATTCCCTCCGGCACCAGTTGCCATTCCCACAACTTCCCGCCACAGTATAGCCTGATAGATTAGTGGTGTTAAACGCTATTGGAGTGGTGTTAGATATGCCATCCCTCGTAGTTGATTTTGTGAAGGAAAAGGAGAATCGATTAAAATTATCCGACAGGCGATCGCCCAAATTCCAGGTGGCTCCTACGAGAATCTGGAAGCCCAACGCATAGCAGCCGATGCAAAATCAGAATGGAATGCATTTGATTACCAATTTAGCTGATCAAGTTAGTTCTCTGGCCTAGGCTTCCAATAGGCTGATAGTACCTTGCTGTGGCAGGGCAAGTATGACAAATAGGGGAACCGCCGCGTTCAATCTATCAAAGTACTGAATTCGTTCAACAACCTATGACGAAAGAACCTCTGTCTGGGGAACGATTTGACCAATGACCTAGATGAAGTAGAAATAGAATGCTAAATCTCGTGGAGATTGTATTCTGTGAAACTGAATTATTTTATGAAACGGCTTTCCATTGCAGGACGCTGGATGGCGACAACTCTGTTATGTCTGTCAGCGATGACCTTCATTTGGCAAGGTGCGTTTTTCTCGAACACCGCCGCAATGGCTGATCCTGCTGCAAACTTGATCGCCGCAGCAGACGTGGGCAGCCAAGTTCAAGGGAAAGCAAGTGAAGATGCTGGACGAGCCAAGAATTTCATCGAAGATACGAAAGATAAGGTTAAGCGAACTGCAAATAAAAATGCCGATCGCGTTGATCAAGCAACGGATGACAATGATAGTTTCATTGAGCGCAAAGCAAAGAGAGATAGGGATCGGATTGAGCAAAGAGCAGATGAAGATGCGGCTCGGACTAAGAAAGCAGTAGACAACACAAAGAATGCTGTTGAACGCACTGTTGATAGCATCAAGGATGTTTTTAGCAATTAAAGAATAGATACTAGCTTGAAACGTCAATGTACATTGTTTCTATTCATTGCATCTAATTGAAGCTGAAAGACCGATGTACATTGATTGGCTTGTTGCAGTTAATAAAATATGGCTGAGCGGTTCAACCTAGAGCGATTGGCGATGTCTAACGACAAGCCGCTACACGTCTACGCACTGAGCTTGAATTTCAGACAACTTTGATGGGATGAGTTACAACAGCCCAATGGCTATAACCTTCCTCATTGAAAGGAATGCTTTCACTTTGGGTGTTGCCTTGGTCATCAGTGGCGCGAGCACGCAAACCATAGCGACCCGGACGAGCATCCCACTCTAAATCCCATCGAACCCATGCCTTTTCAATATTGGGTTCCCGTAGCTTGACAGTTTTCCAAGTTTTACCATCGTCTAAACTGACTTCGACTTTGGTGATTTTTCCTTCACCTGACCAAGAACGTCCACGAATGAGACGCTTGCCACTAGATATTTCACCATCCCAAGGTAATTCAAAGGCACTTTTAACTTTTTGTGAGGTCAAGATTTGTCCCATTACCCCTTTCTCTTTCAAGTCCTGTGAAATGGGATAGTCTTCGCCAATTAAGACATACTTTTTCGTGTTGTATTCAGAAAAGAGGGGCGTTTCTGAAACCTGAATGCTGCCAACCCATTTAATATGAGCAATCCCCACCCAACCCGGAACTAAAACGCGCATAGGAAATCCGTGATCGATGGGGAGGACATCTCCATTCATGGCATAGACTAAAAGGGTGTCTTCTTCTAGTGCCTTATCAATAGAAAAAGGACGTTGGATTTTCTTTTCATCCAGACTGATAGGCATGACATCACGAGCTGTGCGCTTCACTCCTGCTCGTTTCAACACCTCCCGCAACGGGACGCCAGTCCACTCAGCTACCCCAATTCCTCCCAAGTTCCAAGGGGTACCTTCTATCTTTTTGCCATGAGACTTTTCAAAAAAGTTTCTGCCATTACCTGCACACTCAATGGCTCGGATGACGGAAATTGAAGGCATCGACAGAATTTCATCGTAAGTAAACGAGCGAGGACGTTCAACACCAGAGCCTTCCACCTTTAACTGCCAAGTTGCTAGATCGATCTTGGGAGTTGGATTATTATTGCGCACAAAAAACATGGCAGTCGGCACGAGATACCCTCGGTTATATAAGGCTTCCCAACGCATTTCCAAATTGCTGCCATTCTGAACAAAAAACTCTGGTGGGGTTGGTTTGACAATAGGTGAGGGTTTGGCTGTCTGTGCCTGAGCGTTGTTGGTCTTTTTGTGCAAAGGCAAAAGCCCGACGGTAGCCGCACTTGCACCTGCTGCTAATAATTGCACCAGACGGCGACGGGAAATGCCTAACAGTTTTGCTCGTTGCCCAATAAACTCATCGGCTCTTGTGTGATCGTAAAGCTGTTCGTTTTGTAAATCTTTGTTACTCATCCTGGCTGTTTTGTTCAGGTTAGGAATTGATTGTTGAGAAAATTCAAGTTATCACTATTTACCTTGGATATCGAAAAATACATAAAATTTATATTTTGATATTATTTTGCTCAAGCAGAATATTTATATTCAATAAATTGAGGTAGGGATTAGCCAAAAAACTCCTCTGGGTAGGAGCGTTATAAATACATCCCTGTTAGAAACAGGTTTACCCACCCAAAGGAGAAGAACGGTAGACAGCTAATGATTTACACTGTTATGGGCAGAGGATTGTTCTGTTGGTTCTGTTGCAGCATACCGGGGTCAATCTGAATGCTCAACGCCTGAGCAATGCGCCCACCGTAATCCACATCAGCCCGGAAGAAGTGGCAGAGTTGCCGCATTTGGATATCTTGCCGTACTCCACTCAGCGCCCCTGCGATCGCTTGCGCTGTACGGTTCTTTTCATCTTCAGACAAGATGCGCCAGAGATTGCCAGCTTGGGTATAGTCATCTTGATCGCGGGAATCGTAGCGATCGGCAACCACATCTCCTAACGTCAAGCCGGGTTCCTTGTATTCAGGGGCTTCTTTCGGAGCATTGTCGTAAGTGTTGGGATAGTAGTTGGGGCTGCTACCGCCGTAACCCGTGGACATAGCACCATCACGTTGGTAGTGCATTACTGGGCAACGAGGCTGGTTGACGGGCAACTGCTGGTAGTTGGAGCCAATGCGATAGCGCTGAGCATCGGGATAGGACATCAGCCGTGCCTGCAACACTTTATCTGGGCTGGGACCAATTCCGGGGGGGAACACGGAGGGGCTAAATGCCGCTTGTTCCACTTCCGCAAAGTAGTTCTCTGGATTGCGGTTGAGTTCCAGAGTGCCAATTTCGATCAGCGGATAGTCGTTGTGGGGCCATACTTTCGTCAGGTCAAACGGGTTCCACTGGAAGGTTTTAGCCTGCTCTTCGGTCATAATCTGCACTTTGACCGTCCAGCTAGGATACTCCTCCCGCGCGATCGCTTCAAATAGATCCCGCTGGTGGGATTCACGGTCAATCCCAATCATGTTGGCAGACTCTTCACCCGTGAGGTTCTTCACACCCTGGCGGGTCTTAAAGTGAAACTTGCACCAGAATCGCTCGCCTTCGGCATTCACAAACGAGAACGTATGACTCCCGTAGCCGTTCATGTGACGGTAGCTAGCAGGCAGTCCGCGATCGCTAAACAAAATTGTAATCTGGTGCAGCGACTCCGGATTGAGCGACCAGAAATCCCACTGCATATTGGCATCCCGCAGGTTAGTTTGGGGGTGACGCTTCTGGGTGTGGATGAAGTTGGCGAACTTATGAGGGTCGCGAATGAAGAAGACGGGGGTGTTGTTACCGACTAAATCCCAGTTCCCTTCTTCGGTGTAAAACTTGACCGCAAAGCCACGCACATCCCGCTCGGCATCTGCTGCACCTTTTTCCCCGGCAACGGTCGAGAACCGCAAAAATACTTCTGTTTGCTTACCTACTTCGGAGAGAAACTTCGCCTTTGTATATTCAGGAATCGCTTTAGTGAGAGTGAACGTTCCATAGGCACCAGACCCCTTGGCGTGAACTACTCGCTCTGGAATTCGCTCCCGGTTGAAGTGCTGCATCTGCTCTAGAAGCTGCACATCCTGCATCAACAGGGGTCCACGAGGTCCAGCCGTTAGGGAATTCTGGTTATCAGCTATTGGGCAACCTGTTGCGGTGGTCAAATTTTCGCGATCGCTCATAATGTCGATTGTTTCTTGATTGAGACTATATCCATACTCGTTATGAGTATGAATTATTAAAAATATACTCATAACGACTACGCCTTGACAAGTCTTTCTTGGATCTTTTTTGGTGTTTGGGTATGGATATGGGTATGGCATCAACGAAGAGCGATCGCGCTTGTGTAGTGTTAGTTGAGTGCGGTCGCAACAGATAGCACAGGCGAGAAACATTAGAATTGAAAGAGCTAACAACCCTATTGCCACCCACGCTGAGAACCGTTGAAGACATTTATCAGAATGGGCAAATTGAACTCACCTCGCTACCGCAGGATGTGAGCGATCGCGCCCAAGTTCTCGTCACCTTCCTCGACCCTGGCAAAATTGATCCCATCAAACTGCGTCAATTGTAAGAAGCCATTGAAAAGAGAATTGTAATGCGGCACTATAACACCACGCTGCTGTCCTTTGTTCCTCTTGTAGGTTGGTACTGCTACCAAAACCTCTTTCAACTCGTGCCCGCCTCACCTAACGACCCCAGACCTCCATATGAAGTAGGTCACTATCCTTTGCAACTGGAAGTGTCCTATGACCCACAGATTTGGCCTGAGCGTAAGAGTGTTGTCTGGCACCGTGACGTGTGGGAACACGATCGGTACGAGTTTATAAAGAACAAATGGCGTAACAAGAAGATCACACCCGCAGACGGATATTATGAAGCCATACAACGGAACACTGAGCGGGATCGTTTGCCAGCAATCATTTTCGAGGTGTCCTGCCTTTTAACCCTTTTCACTAATCACCGCATATTTAAGTACGACCGTGAGGGAAAACAGTGCTGGTTCATTCCCCTAACGGGTAGCAACCCCAAAGCACCGGAAAATCCGACTGCCTCCGTTTGGGGACAAATCGGATACATGACCAGCAACAACGGTTCTATTGAGGAATTCTCCAAGCCGGGATGCGATCACGCGAAAAT
>JALYGX010000496.1 GCA_030776905.1 Cyanobacteriota bacterium
TGGCAGCCGTTTGCAAGATCGTGTCGTATTCAGCCGGAGTGAAATCCGCCAAACTGAGGATGTGGTGCCGTGTCCAGACAGTAGTAGCCATAAGATAGCTCAGAACCAACTATTAGCAAAAATACAGAGGTTGATAGAGTTTCAAACCTGTTAGCCTTTATTTTAGACTTATAAGCAAACCTAATAAGCAATATTGCTTATTCCTATACCATGTCGGTTTCATTTTCAGCTTTGAAAAGATAATGTTAAGGAATCATGACAATTGCAAAAGTTCTTTACCAGGCATCCAAATATCATCAACCCCATACTGGAATTTAAAGTACCTTTCAGAGTAAAATGTTAAGAAATCATAACATTACCTAAGCTATTGCAAAATTTTTAAGTTTGCATTCAAAGGTGTATGTAAATTTTGTGCTTAAAATCGTGATTTGTGCAGTAGATGCCTTGCCTGCCATATGAGAATGTCAGGCTAAAAGTTTGCCTTGCCGCTTAGCCTGTTTATAAATTTGAGATATTACTTTTGCCAATGAACTTGGAATCGCTGATGAATGTTTATTCCTGTATTTCAGTGTTGGCTAAATCACAATTGTGGAGTGAATCTTTTTAATGTTGCTGTTTATTTATTGTTGTAGAGTTTATGAAAGGACATTTACCCAAAGCTAGAACTAATTACACTTATCTACCCAGGCTGAATTACAAAAAGGTTCAGTTGAAATGGGAAAATTACTGGTTCAAGATACGTGGAAGGTGGCGTTCATGTCCCCTAGCATGTCCTATAGATAGACCTCATCATAGACATATCTTTTGGAGTTGGTTTGGTAGTTTCTTGGCAATAGCAGTAACGGCTTACCTAAGCGCGAAAACCAATTCTCCTCTGCTCATGGCTCCCTTTGGGGCAACTAGTGTATTAATCTTTGGCGTACCTGATAGTCCTTTGGCTCAACCCCGTAATCTGATTGGCGGTAATCTCATAGCTGCTGTAGTCAGCCTGACTATTCTGCATCTTTTCGGTTCGGAACCTTGGGCGATGGGAATGGCTGTCGCCACTTCCATTGGGATGATGCAGTTTACCGGAACGTTGCACCCACCTTCGGGAGCCGTTGCACTAGTCGTGATGATGACAAAAGCACCCTGGAACTTTTTGCTGACCCCTGTCCTGGAAGGTTCGATTATTCTGCTACTCTGCGCTGTGGTTTTCAATAATCTGGCAGAAGAGAGGACTTATCCCAAACACTGGTTGTAAGCGATCGCAGGAGCTTTGGTGAGTCATCCAAAGTTAGTTTTAGCAGACGAACCCACCGCCGCACTCGATAAAAAGTCAGGTCGGGATGTAGTCACCCTGATGCAGCAACTGGCTAAAGAACAGGGATGTACCATCTTAATGGTGACTCACGACAATCGGATTTTGGATATTGCCGTAGACGCGAAGCGGCTTGTCGCCAGACATCGCATCGTTCACATGGAAGATGGTCAGCTAGCCACCAATAAAGCTGCTGCCAATGCTGCTTAGTTAAGATCAGGCTTTTAAATGGAAAACATTTAAAGCCACAGAAATCAACGAAAGAAACGTTAAAAACCCGATCGCATCCAGAGATGTGGTTAATATCGGTCCACTAATGAGGGCTGGATCGAGGTTAATCCGCTTCAACGTCATTGGCAGCAATGTTCCCATCGTGGCAGCCACGAACACATTGATAGCCATCACTAACGCTGCAACTATCGCGACCCATCGCTCTTGAGGGGACGACCAAATTAAAGAAAGAATACCCAGCGAGAGACCCAATCCCACGGCGGTAGCTAACGCAGCTAGAATTTCCTTGCGGAGAATTTTCAGCGTGTCGCGGGGTGTCACCTCACCTACACCGAGTCCTCGTACCGTTACTGATAAGGCTTGAATGGCTACATTACCGCTGGCGTTGGACAAAATCGGCATGATCACGGCTAGAACTGGCACCATCGCAATCACTGGCTGAAACGGTGCGATCGCACTTGCTGCTCCAATATACAGCCCAATGTTGCCCAATAGCCACGGCAACCGCTTGCGAACTGTCACCAAGGGAGGTGATAAGGCAGCTTCATCACCACTAACCCCTGCTAGTTTCTGAATGTCTTCAGTGGCTTCCTCCTCCAAAATATCGAGCACATCATCAATTGTGACAATCCCGACTAATCGGTCTTCCCGGTCAACCACCGGAAGTGCAATCAAGTCATAGCGCTTCATCAGTTGTGCGACTTCTTCTTGGGGCATTTCCGTTCGGGCTTTAATCACGCGATTGCTAGATATATCGCGGATTAGAACATCAGGAATCGAAAATAATAACTGCCGCAACGATACGACCTGAACGAGTTTGCGGTTATCGTCTGTGACGTAGGCATAGTAAATCGTTTCCTTATCTTCGTCCTGAAGGCGGATTTTGCTCAAGGCTTGTCCCACTGTCAATCCCTGGCGCAGTCGCACGTATTCCGTGGTCATTACACGCCCTGTTGTGCCCTCTGGATAGCCCAAAATCGTCGCGGTTGCCTGTCGTTCCTCAGGACTAAGTTGCTGCAACAGGCGCTTTACTACGCCAGCAGGCAACTCATCAAACAATTCTGCCCGG
Source organism: Cyanobacteriota bacterium (assembly GCA_030776905.1). Lineage (GTDB taxonomy): Bacteria > Cyanobacteriota > Cyanobacteriia > Cyanobacteriales > Coleofasciculaceae > CADCTM01. The sequence continues at coordinate 2,601 of JALYGX010000496.1, forward strand.
TCATCCGGACTCATTGCCTCGACAAGCTGAAACACCTGTGTATCGTGCAGTGCCCCAATTAATTCTTCCTGCACGTCCTGCGGCAAATATTCAAAGACATCGGTAGCTTGAGCCTTCTTGAGAACACGAAATGCGATCGCCCGACGTTCTGGGGGGAGTTCAGCAATATAATCTCCCGCATCCACAGCAGGTAATCGATTCAGTTCCAACTTGAGATTGTTTAAATCTGCAATATCAAACAGTGAATTGCGAACATCTTCAGTAAGCATAAAACCTCCTAAGTCTCCCTCGCGCCGGGAGAGGAGGCTCACCCAGAGCGAGGGAGATTACTACTACTTTCAGGGAATGGACTTCGGTCCATAGAATCTACAGAATTCAACACTGGTAGTCGCTATGAGTACCAGTAAGCGATGCATCCTAGTAAGTTGCCAGAGTAGCAACACTGTTGGGCTAACCTCTCCTTGTATCCCTCACCTTCTCTACTTCCCCAAGGTGGGGGAAATCGGGAGACATTTTTGTCCATGAGGAGGTAGGGGAGGTGGGAAGAGAATAGCAGGATTATGTCTACCTTAGCCGAATACTATTGTGTAGGAAAGTCATGCAGGAGTTAGTCATTCGCTGTCCTTGAAGTTAATTTAGACGAGTAATTGATATTTTTCTTGAGCCAAGCGATAGAGAGGACGCCAGACTAAACGATTAGTCAGTACTACCATCAGAAACCTAGCGGCGGTAGCGCTTAGAAGTAACGGTAAATTCCCCAATACTGTAGTTTCAGAAATCGTTTCACCCAGACCTAAAGTTTTAGCACCTGACCTTTGAAAGCGATATATTCGCTAATAATACTGGCATTCACAGCTCCTCCTACAACCGTAATAATACCAGTAATTATGTTGGAAAAGATTTCGGTAAAATCACGGGTTGCCAACGCCAAAACGAGAATTTTGTATAGCTACACGGCTTCAAATAGAACAAGTAAAATTGACTGCTTACAGCAATTACATCACATATCAATTAATACAATTACCCCAATTCAAACAACTAAACACCAAGCGATCGCGCCCAAATCTGCTTGATTAACGGTGATAGTTAGCAAGGAAGCTAACCCTGAGCATCGGCAAGTTTTATCTTCAAGAGTCAACGACTCAATTGCAATTAAAAACCCCTATTCTTGCAACTGAAGTTATGGTATTGCCTACCAATCCAATCGCACTCGCCTCCCAAGATTCATGGAGGGTTGAGGGACGTTCTCGCGAAAGACTTGAAGCAAGTAAGTGGGTACGAAGCGTGCGTGTTTGCCTTCGAGGGTAATAGTAGACAAGGCGATCGCTTTATAGCCTGGGGGTGGTTCTGCAATGTCGTCCCCACATCCACAAGCAAGGAGTACGTCAAAGGAGTGAAGTTCTTGATGCTCGATAGTGCAACACATCCATCCTGAGTAAGCATAAAAACCTCCTGAATCTCCCTCGCGCTGGGAGACTAGGCTCTCTAAGGGCGAGGGAGCTTACTACTAGCAATTGATGGACTGCGGTCCATAAAATTTACTCCAAATTATCACTGATATCAGCTAGAGGCATCAGTAAATCAATACTAGCCCCTAAAGTTGCAATTCTCAATCAGGGGGAAGTCTTCAGTATCAATCTACCGCAATCAAGAGTTTGAACGTCATGAACGGCATCAAGAAATACCTCGCCCCTCTCCTCACCGGGGCAATTGTCCTCAGTCTCAGCAGTTGTGCCTCTATCCTCGCCAACCCCAAAAGTAATGGCGAAAGCGTTGCGGAACCTAGTCCAACGCAGCTATCAAGTGCAGATGGTATTAGCTTACCTACCTCTCAGACACTCGATACTTCCCTAACTACTGAGCTTGACTCAACAGCATCAACACCAGAAAAACTAAATCAAGAAACGTCAGTTACCAGTCAACCCTTGAATGCCACTGATAGTAAGACGACTTCTACCGCGAAATCTCTTAAAACTGTCAACGTCACTATCTATCAAGCCAATAATCAGTGTGAGAGTCTAGTCGCTGAAAAAGTGGATGTTCCAGCAGAGAATCCCGCGCAGGCTGCTGTGGGAAAAGTTCTCAAGCAAGCGGACTCTGGCGATTTTGACTTGGCTGGATATCGTGTCAAAGTTAACCCAGAAAGTCGTGTCGCCACAGTTGATTTCCGCTTGTCACCGAATTCTAAACGGCAGTTTTCCTCACTCTCCAGTTGCGAGCAGTTTGCCATGTTTGGCAGTCTACGTAAAACTTTGACTGATAATACCCAGTTAAAGATTAAAAATGTCCGCTTCACCAACCAAGGTGCTGAAATTGCCTTTTAGCGGGAACTTCCCTTGAAGGTAGCCAGAAGAACGGATACCCACGGCAGGCTGACTAGACTACGTCTAAACCGGGCAAAGACGCTGCAAGAGATTCATCAACTGCTCCCCATCTTCCAGGTAGGTGACGTACTCACTTTCGCCCACCTTAACGTCCTTGCCTTCCATATCCTCCCCGTACCGCTCAGCCATAATTACAATCGGCGTATCACTGGGGAGTCCTGCGTCTTGACGGATGCGTCGCCCCATGTCAATCACCTTGTCTAGCGGTAGCCGATACTGGTTGATCAAAATCAGGTCTGGGCGATCGCTATCACCTCTGACTCGTGCGATCGCATCTTCTTCGTCTAGCGTCATGATCACGCGGTAGCCTTGGCGGTGAAGATTAGTCCTCAGTAGTGGACGCACGTCGTCATCCGGTTCGACCATTAGGATTGTCGGCGCGTGCGCGTGTTTCTCGCTCATGGGTTACCCCGTTGCTCCTTCCTGAACTATCACTCGCAGGCAGAGGCAAAGAGAACTCTTACAACAAAGCGACAGGCTGATTTGTAGGCAATCAGATGAGTAGACTCCGCTTGGGTCTTTGCTTTCGAGCCGCCTGACAGAAGCTGAGCAAGACTTCATCGAAAACCTTTTTGCTGTATTCCCAGCAAGCGATCGTATTCTTCTCTGACAGTCCCGAAACACTCGCACGCCGACTCTTTTAGCCTCCCTTGGTC
>JALYGX010000497.1 GCA_030776905.1 Cyanobacteriota bacterium
GCTCGACAATCAGGGCAAGCGCGACAAGGGAAAACGCTAAGAGCGGCCAAGCGACGATTCCACAAGCCTCAAACCATTTAATAGCTGTCATGCACTCTCAAAGATAGTAGTTCAAAACTCTCAGTAAGTTTAAGAGGTTATTGTACAGGCAAAGATGACAATCCTTTTCAATAGAAACTAAGTCTGAGCCTCATCCTTTGTCAAGTGTTTGAGCCAAAAAAGTTCGCTGAATGGGGAATTCAAGGAACCCCCGAAAGCTATAAATTCTTATAGGATAAGGGTTTTACTCACTTAGGGTAGGAGTGACTCCAACGACTGCCTCAATTCTTTTTACTTGACAGAAACTACCTTTTTGTTTTATTGTCTCGTTGCTAGTGCAAATAACTGTCAATAAATAGCCTATTTTAGGTTTGACAGTATGTCTTTTGACGTAGATGGCAGATTCTGTGTAAATAACCTGTAGCTCTTTGGATTCAATGGCAAGTTCCTTCTCTTAGCGTTTGCCAAAAGAAGCTAGAGCCAGTGGTGTGAGTCATTTTCGTCAAAAAACATGAAATTGTGTCTTCTTTTGCCTAGCGTTGCCTTACTTAGCTGGGGTATTGTACCCGTAGCGATGGGCGCTTCTCTTCGAGACGCTACGCGATCGCGCACCGCCGAAGGCATCGCCCAGCCAGATTCAGATTTCTCAACAACCGAGCTGAACCAGGCAGATGCTAGTGCCAGTCAACAGTCTGTGTCATCCTTACCTGAAACCAGCACAGACGCTTCACCTGCACAACAGCCAATTTCAGACATTCCTCGACTCAGTGAAATAGAGCGTCCCTACACTAGCGCCAAGTGGCTCGTTCAAAACCCTACCGAACCAACGCTGTCTCAAACCAACCAACCCGATGACCAAGCCAAGCCAAATTCCTCTACTAGCGAGGAGCAAGAAATAGAAATTACCGTAACGAAAGAGAGAGAGGCTCTTCCCGATACCTCTAGTCCTGAGTATGTCACTACCGAACAAGACATCCAAAAGCAAGGCTCGGATAGTGCAGCGGAAGTCTTGAGAGGACTCCCTGGATTTGCGGTTAATGATGTCGGTTTTGGTGCAGATATCCATACCGGTACCTACTACCGAGGAGCTTCTATCAATCAGTCTGTATTCCTACTCAACGGTAGACCAATCGGTAGCAATGTCAACATTTATCACGGCACTACTGACCTCAACAGCATTCCGGTAGAGGCAATTGAACGAGTGGAATTATCCAGCGGTACAAGTTCCACGCTGTACGGTTCAGAAGCGTTTGGGGGAGTCGTTAATGTTGTTACAAAACAGGGTCAAGAAGTTCCTAGACTGAATCTCGGAGTGCAATATGGTTCTTACGATCAGTTGAATTATCGAGCTAGCTATGGGGGTACTGCTGGTTCGTTAAGGTTCAACTTTGGATACGAGAAAAACCAGGCAGATAACCGCTATCACGTCCCCATTGGTGCAGCTAATCGCGACTCAGAGGGTCGTTTGTTTAACGGAGACACCGCTGTTAGCAACTACTTTGGCAGTCTCGCGATTGATTTAAATCCGAGAAATACTGTTAGTTTAGATGCTTACAAAATTACCAGTCGTCGGGGTTTACTGTATTTCGGCTTTCCCTTGCAAACAGACCGACTAGACCACGATGCATTCAACGTAGGTCTATCTTGGAAAACCCTGCTGGGTGGTGGTGAAGATTCCGTCCTCAGAACTACGATCGCGTACAACCAAGATTACTTCAATACCTACGGTCCGACTCAAAACATTTATTACCGTACAGGCACGCTAAATTCTCAAGCGATTACAGCGAGAGTAGAGCATCAGTGGCAAATCACTCCTAACAATAAGCTGACCTGGGGAGTCGATGTGCAAAACTCATTCTTGGATGGTGATGTTTTGAGTACAGCACCCGATCGCACTGACCTGAATGAAACTGAAAATAGAGATAGATTTCATGCCGCGTTATTCGCGTTAAATACCTGGAAGCTAACCAATACATTCCAGGTGGATTTGGGACTTAGAGAAAACTTTAATAGTGAGTTTGGTAGCTATTTAAACCCTAGCGTTGGAACGCGGTGGGCTATCACCCCTGCTGTTGCTGTGCGTGGGAGTTGGGTTTCTGTGCAACGCAATCCCGGTCTAGACCAGTTATATGTCTATGATACGGTTCATAACTGGTTGCCAAACCCTGACCTGAAACCAGAAACTGGCTCTTCTTGGACGGCTGGACTGGATGTGAGTTTGTCTCCAAGTTTAACCGGGCAGTTTACTTACTTCGGCAGCAACTTAGAAGACCGCCTCGGAATACTAGCAGGTCGATGGTGAAACATTGGTCTTGTAAATACCAACGGATTTGAGGTGGCACTTCGGTGGAACCTAACTTCAGAGTGGTCAACTTTTCTTAACTACACCTATACAGATGCCAAGATTGAAACTGGCTCAGAGAAGGGCTTACAGTTAGCTATGGTTCCTTACTCAGTTGCACAATTTGGTATCGGTTACCAATCGGCTGGGTGGCAGCTTAATTTTTTGGCTAGTTACAACAGTGGTGCCCGTAGAGCCTTCTTTAACAGGCCTGATGAGAGTACGACAGAGTTCATTCCATCCTGGCTGAATTTGGATGTGAGTGCCCGCGTTCCTATCACAAAAAATATTGGGCTAGCTCTCTATCTAGAAAACCTGGCAGATGTGACTTACGAAAAAGCCAATCGGATCTATCACCCCGGTTTGACGTTCCGCATCGGCTTGCAGAGCAGTTTTTAATCATTGCCATAATATTGCAATTTCTGTCAAGTCTTTAAGCTAAAAACTCTCAACAGATTCGATGGGGGTCAGGTTCGTTCTGTCAAGGTATTAAAGAACACAAGCTATGTATCGCCTATGTTTGACTCAATGTTCTCTCTGCGATCGCCTCATTTTTTTCTTGACAATGGCATCTCAGTCATTTTATCGTTTAACTCTTAATGCAAGTTATATGCAATAATTTTGAGCGGTTAAGACAGTATGCGCTCTAGTAAGCAGGGAAAGAGTTGAGGGGATGAGCATTTCAAGCTTCTGCATTGAGCAACGTGAGAAGGAACAAAAGGCTCTTAAGAAATTTCTCGCTTATAGCCTCGCTGGTTCAGCAGCGTTCCACGTAGTAATGGCATTCGGCGTAAGCTGGGTGTGGGCGAGACAGCCAGCACTTGCTGAAGACCCAATTGAAGTCATGGTTGTCGAAGAACCAGACACCGAAGAAAAACCTTTGGTAGATACTCCAAAGCCAAAGCCAGTTAAACCTCCCACACCACAGCAATCGGTTAAAAATGAGGCTCCCAAGCTACCCATCCCGCAACTCACAATCCCTACAGTCCCTATAAAACCAGAGGCTAAACCGGAGCCGATCATCCCTGTGGCACTGCAAAAGCCAGGGACTAAACC